>NZ_JBNGCJ010001077.1:0-415 GCF_049974785.1 Vibrio genomosp. F10 str. 9ZD137 | reverse complement strand
CCGCTCTTCCGATCTGTTGATTAAAGGCGGCGCGGCGCTCGAACAGCTGGGTAAAGTTCAAACGGTCGCGTTTGATAAAACCGGGACGTTGACGAAAGGAAAACCCGAGGTCACCAACATTATAGCCCTGAATGGCTGGCAGGAGACACCGCTATTAGAGGTAGTCGGGGCTATTGAAATGGGATCAAGCCACCCATTGGCGGTTTCGTTAGTCAATCGCGCAAAACAACTCGGTGTAGCGTTGCCAGAAGCGACCGAAAAACAGACCTTGGTAGGCAGTGGTGTTAGAGGAAATGTCGCGGGTGAACAGTACCAAGTGAGCGCCCCGGGTAAGCTAGATATTGATCTTGATGAGGAGATCATGAGCACGGTTGAAGCCTTAGAGAGCGAAGGGAAAACAGATCGGAAGAGCGGT
>NZ_JBNGCJ010001076.1:0-969 GCF_049974785.1 Vibrio genomosp. F10 str. 9ZD137 | reverse complement strand
GTGGAAACCGTCAGTACTACGCCGCCACATTCCGCCTCGCATTATGGTTCTGCTAGCCTGAAGCAAACCTACATTGCACACAGGCAGTGGTATGTGAGTAAAGTGACTCGGTTGATTGAACACTTAAAATTGATGGGCGTCTATGATGATTGCATCATTTATGTCACCTCAGAAATGGACGACGGACAAGCCCATAGCTCAAACGACTTGCCTTGCATGTTGATTGGCGGAAAAAATTCCAAGCTAGTCACCCAAAACGGCGGACGGATTATCCGTAACGTTGGGGCAATAGGCCAGGTATTGTCATCAATGGCTTCTGCGTATGGAGTGCAAACCCCGTATCAAAGCCCGGTGATCAACGATTTGTTTGTTTGAAACCAATAAGGTAGGAGGAAAGTAACTAAACAACAATACGTTAGGTATCGTAAGAGAACTCAAGTCTAGCACTGAAAAAGCGAGGATTTAAAAAGCTAGAATTTAAAAAGCGAGCTCTGAAACCTCTAGCTCTAATATAACCAACCATAAAGTGGGCATGTCATAACGACATGCCCACTTTTTTTTCCCTCACATTCGGCTCACATCTATCCAGAGTAACGCGTTGTTTCATCGCTTTAGCGTTATCGGCCTGCGAAAATTCCGCCTAATAAATAATGAAGGAAACACAAAGAATGCGCCCACGATTACTGTCCCCATTGATGGCATTGTTGCTATTAACCGCCTGTGGCACAGAGAGCAATAAAGGGTTGCCTACCCAGCAACAAAGTACTCCAGATGCTTATTCAGACAACGATGCTTATTCAGACAACGATGCTTATGCAGACAGCGATGGTGATGGCGAAAGTAATTCCAATGAAATTTCAAACGGAACCAACCCAAACGACGCCAATGACCCTATTCAAGGTGGAGACTCTGATCATGATGGAGACGGAAACCAGAATGGCGTTGATCCAGACTACTCACCAGAACTCG
>NZ_JBNGCJ010001075.1:0-1069 GCF_049974785.1 Vibrio genomosp. F10 str. 9ZD137 | reverse complement strand
CGCTCTTCCGATCTTGTTATCGCCCACAAGGGTGCGAGCTTAAATAAAGCAATGTCGCACCTGTGGTTAACCACTGAAGGTGTATTTGGTGTTGCTCTGGGTGTTTCAACGTCCTTTGTTTTCTTGTTTGTACTATTTGGTGCAATGCTAGAACGCGCTGGAGCCGGTGCATACTTTATTAAAGTCGCGTTCTCTTTACTGGGTCATATGAAAGGCGGTCCAGCAAAAGCAGCGGTCGTCGCTTCTGGGCTGTCAGGCTTAGTCTCCGGCTCTTCGATTGCCAACGTCGTGACTACAGGAACATTCACCATTCCTCTCATGAAACGAGTGGGTTTCCCGGGTACAAAAGCGGGTGCTGTTGAAGTTGCAGCATCAACCAACGGGCAACTGACTCCACCGATTATGGGTGCAGCAGCCTTCTTGATGGTTGAGTATGTCGGTATTTCCTATGTTGAAGTTATCAAAGCGGCTCTTTTACCTGCTTTAATTTCTTACATCGCACTGATTTATATTGTCCATTTAGAAGCGTGTAAAGCGGGTATGACAGGCCTGCCTCGTCGTCACACTCCGACATGGGTTCAAAGCCTATTATCATTTACTGGTACAATTATCGGCCTCGGTGTCATGAGTGCGATTGTTTACTACGGCGTTGGTTGGACGAAAGATGTCTTTGGCGCCGCAGCAACACCGATTGTCACCATCGCTCTATTGATAGCCTATGTCGCTTTGGTTCGCATTTCCTCGCGCTATGCAGATGAAGGAATGGACCTTAATGTGGAACTGACCGAAGTGCCAGAACCTGGCCCTACCATCAAATCAGGGCTGCATTTCCTGCTTCCTATTGTCGTATTGGTTTGGTGCTTGACTGTCGAACGATTTTCGCCAGGGCTATCTGCATTCTGGGCAACCGTGTTCATGGTCTTTATCTTGATCACGCAACGTCCACTGATGGCAATGATGTCTCAGTCAGGCGATGTCTCTGAGCAAGTAAAAGCTGGATTTGTTGATTTAGCAGAAAGCTTGGTATCAGGCGCTCGCAATATGATTGGTATTAGATCGGAAGAGCGGG
>NZ_JBNGCJ010001074.1:0-1518 GCF_049974785.1 Vibrio genomosp. F10 str. 9ZD137 | reverse complement strand
GCAGACGTTACAGAGCCAACAGTTGACGCTGTTGCAACAAGCATTGAAGACACAGTATCTGTTGAAATCAAAGCAACTGATGCTTGTCCACGTTACCTTGGCCGTGTGGTTAAGAACGTAAACGTGAAAGCGGAATCTCCAATCTGGATGCAAGAAAAACTGCGTCGTTGTGGTATCCGTTCAATCGACCCAGTTGTAGACATCACAAACTACGTGATGCTAGAGCAAGGCCAACCAATGCACGCATTTGATCTCGCTAAGATCGAAGGCGGTATCGTGGTTCGTCTAGCAGAGCAGGGCGAAAAACTCACACTTCTAGATGGCAACGAAGCTGAACTAAACAGCAACACACTTGTTATCGCAGACCACAACAAAGCACTAGCAATCGCTGGTATCTTTGGCGGTCAAGATTCAGGTGTGACTACTGAAACAACAGACGTACTTCTTGAAGCTGCATTCTTCGCACCGGATCACATTCGTGGTCGCGCACGTGCTTACGGCCTTCACACTGATTCTTCTCTACGTTTCGAACGTGGTGTTGATTCAACACTTCAAGCAGCAGCAATGGAGCGTGCAACACAGCTTCTAGTTGAAATCTGCGGTGGTGAAGTTGCGCCAGTAAACGGCAGCGAATCTGAAGCTGATCTACCTAAAGCAAACGTAGTTGCTCTACGTCGCGCTAAGCTAGACAGCTTACTAGGTCACGAAATCCCATCGACAGACGTAGTGGAAATACTTACTCGCCTAGGTTGTAACGTTGAAACGACAGACGCAGGTTGGACGGCAACGTCTCCATCTTGGCGTTTCGATATCGCAATCGAGCAAGACCTAATTGAAGAAGTAGGTCGTATCTACGGTTACGATAACATTCCAAACCAAGCGCCTAAAGCGGCACTTAAAATGAATGACCACAAAGAAGCTGACCAACCGCTTAAGCGCGTTCGTGACCTTCTTGTAGACCGTGGCTACCACGAAGCAATTACATACAGCTTCGTAGAACCAGAACAGCAAAAACTGGTTGTACCTGGTGTTGAGCCGCTAATCCTGCCATTCCCAATCTCTGCGGACATGTCAGCAATGCGTCTTGGCCTAATCCAAGGTCTACTAAACACAGTTGTTCACAACCAGAAGCGTCAACAGTCTCGCGTTCGTCTATTCGAATCAGGCCTACGTTTCATCCCTGAAGCAACGGCTGAAAACGGCATGCGCCAAGAAATGATGCTTGCGGGCGTTATCTCTGGTACTCGTGGCGAAGAGCACTGGGACATTGCAACAAACACTGTAGATTTCTTCGATCTTAAAGGTGACCTAGAAGCCGTTCTTGAGCTTTCTGCAAACGAAATCGCATACAGCTTCAAAGCCCTTTCTTCTGAAGCAAAAGAGCGCAACCCAGCACTTCACCCAGGTCAGTCAGCAGTGATTATGGTTGACGCTGGTTTAGAAACAGAAAGGGAAGTGGGTATCATTGGTACTGTTCATCCAGAGCTAGAGCGTAAGTTTGGTCTTAACGGCCGTACT
>NZ_JBNGCJ010001073.1:0-1481 GCF_049974785.1 Vibrio genomosp. F10 str. 9ZD137 | reverse complement strand
CTAATGAAAGGTTCAATAGCCGCAGGCCAAGATTTAATGGTTTGAGTACCTGGTTATCTCAATTCGGGATCATGAACATGCCTTATTCAGCCTTATTCAGCCTTATTCAGCGATGCTGTCTACGCCACATTGAGGTGGTTTTTTCTGAACTTGCTGCCTGACAGATGCAATAACCGCAATACTCATGGTGACCAGCAATACAATCAATGAAATGTAGGTCGGAATTTCATAATCGGTGCCCACCAGCAGCATTTTGATACCAATAAAGACCATCACAAATGACAATGCAGGTTTTAAGTACACAAATTTGTCCATCATGCCTTGCAGCACAAAATACAAGGAACGCAACCCGAGCAAGGCAAAGACATTCGCTGCAAGCACCAAAAACGGCTCTCGCGTTACAGCAAAGATCGCGGGGATTGAATCCAGAGCAAACATCACATCCATAAACGCGATCACACCAATCACAATCAGCATTGGTGTTGCCATCCATGCCCCTTTAATTTTCACCAACAGTGCATTACCGTTGAACTCATCAGTGACAGGAATCAAACGACGTATCATTTTCTCTGGCAGTGGATTGAGCTCTTCATGGCCGTTATCTCTTGCTAAATTAATCCCTGTCCATATTAGAAACAACGCGAACAAATACAGTAGCCAATGATATTGCTCTAGTAACTGAGCGCCCACGCTAATCATTATGGCTCTTAAGACTAATGCGCCAACCACACCCCAAAGTAAGGCTCTGGGTCTTAAGTGTTCAGGAACCGCATATTGATGAAATATGATGGCGAAGATGAACAGATTATCGACACTCAACGACTTTTCTAGCAGATACCCCGTAATAAAAGACATTGAGGTTTTTTTAGCTGAATAGTCACTGTCTGGCGCGTAGATATCCCAAAAAAAGAAAAGGGTTAGCGCGAACACAAAAGCGAAAGCAAACCAGACGACACTCCAAATAGATGCTTTTTTGATCGAGATATTCCCGCCTCGGGTCTGCCAAATGTCGAGCAAAACCAAGATAAGCGTGAGTAAACCAAAAACGAAGTAAATTTCTAGGGACATAATTCCTCCAGGGTGGAGGGATCGTACATCGATCACTTTAGGTCAGTAAGCTTGAATATCAGTAAACTCAAGTCAGTAACCTCAGCAACGAAGCCCTCCACAAACAAAATGTACGATACAGAGCACATGAACGTTCTCTATATCGCTTTGATTGTGTTGGTCTTGTCGAAGCTAGATTCAATAGTAATGAATCCACTTATACTTACCGGAAAAGCGAACGCTTAACGAGATGACGATAAGTAAACTAAAGGCGACTACTCCCCAAACAAGCGAATAGTAAGGCCAAATCAGATTCTCGTCTACTAGAAAACAGTCATGATTTAGCAATAAATCACGACATAGCAAATAGGGATTTGTTTGGGAATCGAAGAGAAACTTATAAGTGAGACAGCCATAGCCGAGCATAAAGTCCC
>NZ_JBNGCJ010001072.1:0-3634 GCF_049974785.1 Vibrio genomosp. F10 str. 9ZD137 | reverse complement strand
GACCACTCAGCCATCTCTCCGTACGGCGCTTATCATAGGTATTGGCATGAATGTTGTAAAGTATAAATTGCTACTTATGGTTTGATTGGTCAACTAATCATCGATTGTCGAAATCGGTTATGGTGATGAAGCTCACTCAATAATAATGCATAGCGTTGTGTATTGAGTGAGTTTTATAGGGTCTAATAAAATATTGTTTTATTTTTAATGGTTTGATTTTTATGCATTTTAATCCCATGAGAATACAGATGTACGCCCAAAAGTAATTGCACATAAGTGTGAAGTGGTTCAAAATAAAGGAGTTAATGTGCATCTTAGTGAATCTTTGAGGTTTTTATGAAAGTCGCGAATCTTTTTAAGCATCGTGGTGAGTCTATTTCTAAGCACCATGCAGAAATTTTGCAGTGGATGTCCCCTACAGTGCGTATGTACTGGGAGGAACTGCTGAATAAGACAAATAACAGCCAAATTTTGTCATGGATGAAAGACTTCCAACAACCTGCAATTAATGAAGATGCGCCAATTGCTGAACCTGTTGTATTTACTCCAGAAGCGAAACGAGTCTACGAGAGCCTACAGCAAAAGGTGGGTGAAGTGATTCACATTGGCGATTGGTTGTTTGTTGATCAAGAAAGGATCAACCAATTTGGACAGATTACCGAGGACATGCAATGGATTCATACCGATCCTCAACGTGCCCAGGAAGAGTCGCCATTCAAAACGACAATCGCACACGGATTTTTGACCTTAGCATTATTGCCGAAGCTAACCGATAGCGTCGATGAAAAGAACACGCTTTTCCCAACCGCTAAACTGGTTGTTAATTTGGGCCTCAATCAAGTTCGTTTTCCATACCCAGTGAAGTCGGGTAATAATGTTCGCGCAATCAGCCGACTGGCTAAAGTCACGCCGATCAAAAAAGGGTTAGAGATTGAGCGAGAGATCAAAGTAGAGATAGAAGGCATTCGCAGACCAGGTTGTGTGGTGATCTCTGTGATTCAGGTGCATTTTTAATCTAACGATACCCAATTAGAAAAGGAGAGCTTAAAGCTCTCCTTTTTGCTATTCATACTTCGATTTTCTATTGATACTTCTATTTGCTGTCGATGCGTTAACGTGCTAAAGGTACTTTAAATTCAATCACTTTACTGGTGTGTAACCGTATTCTTTAATCAAGCTTTTGGCCGCTTCGGTTTTAATGTAATTAAGAAAACCTCGACCTTGATCGCTAACGGTTTCTTGGTGATAGACCACAAGAAATGGTCGTGACAAAGCATACTTCCCTAAAGCAATGTTGTTACTGGTTGGTCGTGATCCCTCAAATTGGAGTGCTTTGACCGATTTATCCACCGAGCCTACTGAAATAAAACCGATCGCTTGCTTGTTGTGATTAACGATGGTTTTGACCATGCTGTTACTATTGACCACAAGATTGCTACTGCTGATATCAGACACTAAACGTTTATTCACTATTTTAGTTAGCCCCAGTAGGCTTTCGAAACTGTATCGAGTTCCAGAAGACGCCTCACGGGTAACCACAGCAATCTCTTGGTCAGTACCACCAAGTGATTTCCAGTTGGTTACATTACCTTTGTAGATATCGTAAAGTTGCTCACGAGTGATATTTTCAATGCTATTTGCGTTATTGACAACGACCGCTAATCCATCAAATGCAATTGGCAGTACGGTTAAATCTTCATTTTGCTCGCCTTCAGTCAAATAGCGAGAGCTCATCCCAATCTCAATCGCTCCTTTGTCGAGTAATGTTAGCCCCGCCGTCGACCCTACGCCTTGCACAGCAATAAATGAATCAGGGTTGGTTCGGTTAAACTCTTCAGCCAGCACATCCATGATCCTAGCGACCGAGGTAGAACCCGAAATGTTGACCTCATTGGCATGCGTAATGTTGGGTAGAAAGGTGATAGAAAGAAGCGCGGCTAAAGCAATTCGAAACATGGTAGTAGACTCCGTGGCAATATTGAAATTTTACGTATCTTATGTGTCATTGATGACAGTTTTGTGAAAGCCAGCCAAGATGAAAATTTAACTTATGGCTACCATGGCTGTAGACTAAAATAAAAGGAACAGCATAGGGAGGCTGAATGAGCTTAATTAATTTATTACAAAAACAAGTTGAAGTTCGTGCTCAGGCTGTTTGTCAAAATAGAAATCGAAGCTTGCCTGTTGAACTGGGGAAATCAGGGTATGAGCCTATGATGAATGGTGTCCAGTTCATTAAGCAGCACTATTTGTTGGATTCAAGCCATTGTGATTACACGAGTTGTGTCGCTAGAATTTTGTGGAATGGTGACCTGGCACAATGGGAACTCACGATCCCCAGTGAGGAAGGAGAGCAATGGATCCCTTACCCTTATTTGTTTAAAAGCTCAGACTTGACGGCACTTATTCGAGAAGTAGAAAAAGACCCTAAATCGTATATTTGGGAATAAAAAAGGCGCTCACAGGAGCACCTTGTTTTGATGAACAAGAGGTAGTCGGTCACCTCTTTGATTATTCTTCGGTTTTCTCCGCAGAGGCAACGACTTCAGCGGGAAAATCTTGGGTTGGTTTCGCAACAATGTTTCGATTTTCCAAATTCACTTCAGCCAACACTAACTCAAAGGTATCCCCGAGTCGGTACTCGATATTTTTATCGATCGATAGCGTTCCGTTTTCAGAATTAGAGTCAATACGTTCTTTGTCGCTCACAATCAGCGAGCCGGGAATGAAAGCGGCAGCGCCATTCTCTAGTAGGCGAACGCGCATACCTGCACGGTTAATATCAAAAATTTCACCGGTATAAACCGTTTTCTTCGCGGGCTCGTCAATCAATGTTCTCGCATATAGCCAGTCTGCGACATTGCGTTCAGCCATCTTATGATGTTTACGGTGCAGCGCCATTTCTTCACCAACGGTGTCATCGGGAGTCTGTACTGGTGTTTTACCTAGAATGTGTGCTTTCAACATGCGGTGGTGAATCATATCGCCATACTTACGAATAGGAGATGTCCAAGTTGCGTAGATGTCGAGGCCCATTGCGTAATGAGGAAGAGGCTGATTCCCCATTTCACTGTATGCTTGAGACTTACGGATACGATTATCCAAATAGCTAGTGTCTTGATCAGCCAACCAGCGACGCAGTGCGGCAAACCCTTCTAGCGTTTCTACGCTTTCTGCATTAAAAGGCAAATCACCCTCTGGATTGACCAACTTAATCACATCGGCAATTTTTTCTGGTTTAAACCCTGCGTGGGTATTAAATACACCCGTGTTGAAGCTGTTTTTCAGCGTAATGCCTGCACAAATATTGGCGGTAATCATCGCCTCTTCCACCAGTCGGTTAGCACTACGACGCAAGTCGGCGTGAATCGCGACGACATCATTGTCTTCGCTCAACTCAAAGCGGTAGTCAGGTCGGTCAGGGAAGACGACAGCATGAGTTGCTCGCCAAGTTGCGCGTGATTGAGAAAACTCAAATAAATCACGAACCACAGACGCTATTTCATCAGAGGGCGTCCAAGCGTCACTGCTGCCAGTATCAAGCCAGTCAGATACGTGGTCGTAGACCAAACGCGCATGGGATTTAATATTCGCGGCAAAGAACACAATGTCGTCGCCAATGACGCCATCTTTG
>NZ_JBNGCJ010001071.1:0-5466 GCF_049974785.1 Vibrio genomosp. F10 str. 9ZD137 | reverse complement strand
TTTCTGCGACGGCTCCAGTGGCTAGTAATGACAAGTCAGCCTCTCAAGCGGTAACTGCTATCACAGAAACAGCGACAGCAGAACTTCCGCCACACAACGAGGTAGCGCTAAAAAAGTTACCAGCGGTAGATAAACTGGTCGACTGTTTTTCAAAAGATGCTTGTGTTGTGATCACAGACGATGGTCATAACGCGGGTGTTTTAGCAGAAAAGCTGACTGCTAACGGCGTTCAAGTTGCTGTAGTACGTAGTCCTCTATCTGCCGCATCTCCACTAAACAGTGAAATCGCAAGCTACACGCTAGAAAGCATTGATGATGCAGGTGTAAGCGCTGTTATCAATTCAATTGAAGCAGACCTCAAATCTTCAAACAAAGTCATTGCGGGTTTTGTTCACCTGCAAGCACTCGTTAATTCGAAAGAAGAGAAGCCTAAGTCAGGCGTTAATCTAAATGTCGATTCCAAATCGTCATTGTCCGTTGCGTTCTTATTTGCGAAGCACTTAAACAGCCAGCTAAATACCGTATCAGGTCGTAGCGTGTTCTTCACTCTAAGCCGTATTGATGGTGGTTTTGGTTACTTGGATTCAAAGCAATTAGTCAATGCAGAGCTAAACCAAGCGGCACTGTCAGGTTTAACGAAAACGTTGAGCCATGAATGGCCAAATGTGTTCTGCCGTGCGCTTGATGCAACACTGGCATTAGATGCTCGTCATCTAGCTGAAGCGATTACCGCTGAGCTTCACGATATTGACACCAATACGGTTGAAGTTGGTCTAGCTGAAGCTGGTGAAGGTGAAACAGGTCGTTCAACGTTATTTGCAGTAACACCGGGGGAAGCATTAACGAAAAACACAGCAGCAAAGCTAGATAAGAGCGACAATGTTCTTGTCACGGGAGGCGCTAAAGGCGTTACTTTTGAGTGTGCTTTAACGCTTGCTAAGCAATGCCAATCTCACTTCATCTTAGCGGGTCGCAGTAAGCATGTTACCGCTAGCGAACTTCCACAATGGGCTCAAGGTAAGCAAGAAAGCGAACTGAAATCTGCTGCAATTGCACACTTGCAAGTGATGAGTGATAAACCAACACCGAAGAAAGTCGATGCATTATTGAAACCCGTGTTAAGCAGCTTAGAAATTAACGCAGCTCTTGCGGCGTTTAAAGAAGTAGGCGCAAGTGCTGAATATCTAAGTCTTGATGTTTCAAACAGTGAGTCAGTGGCAAACTCGTTGGCTAACTTCAACAACATTACAGGCCTTATCCATGGCGCGGGTGTACTCGCTGACAAACACATTCAGGATAAAACGTTAGATGAACTGAATATGGTTTATGGAACGAAAGTCGGCGGACTAGAAGCCGTACTTGGTGGCCTTGACAGCAGCAAGCTAAAACTTGTTGCGATGTTCTCATCTGCGGCTGGTTTTTACGGAAATACAGGGCAGAGCGATTACGCAATGTCGAACGAAATCCTGAACAAAGCAGCACTGCAACTGTCAGCCCGCAACCCTGAAGCAAAAGTGATGAGCTTTAACTGGGGGCCGTGGGATGGTGGCATGGTTAACGCGGCACTGAAAAAAATGTTCACTGAACGCGGTGTGTACGTGATTCCTTTACAAGCGGGGGCAGAACTGTTCAGCTCTCAGCTATTAAGCGAAACAGGTATCCAACTTCTAGTGGGTACGAGCATGCAAGGCGCAGATAGCAAGGAAGCTTCTGTAAAAAAGCGTAATGCGGAGTCTGTGCAACTTGCAAAGAGTCCGCTAAAAACAAGCATCACTGTGACACGTATCCTTAATCCAAAGGCTCTGCCTTTTATCAAGGATCACTGCATTGCCGGTAACCCAGTGTTACCGACAGTGTGTGCAATCCAATGGATGCGTGAAACAGCGCAACAATTGTTAGGGGCAAGCGTTAGCGTTCGCAACTACAAATTGCTTAAAGGCGTAATCTTTGACACAGACGAAGCACAAGAATTAACAGTGACACTGTCACCTATGGTATCTAAAACGCATTTGGAAGACGGCGTGATAAAAGCGTTGATCAGCTGCCAAGGCCGTCCGCAATACCAAGCTGAATTGCAGATAGCAGACGCACAAACAGTCAGTGAAGTACCAGCGGCACTAACGAAGCACTTTAATGTCGCTACAGGTGAAGCGGTTACAACGTCAGACACGTTATACAGTGACGGCACGTTATTTCACGGGCCAACGCTACAAGGTATCAAAACGGTCGAGCGATTTGAT
Organism: Vibrio genomosp. F10 str. 9ZD137; assembly: GCF_049974785.1. Lineage (NCBI taxonomy): Bacteria > Pseudomonadati > Pseudomonadota > Gammaproteobacteria > Vibrionales > Vibrionaceae > Vibrio > Vibrio genomosp. F10. Next base: position 3,226 of record NZ_JBNGCJ010001071.1, on the reverse strand, counting down.
GATCAAGGCTTATTAGCTCAGTGTGAGATGCCGACAATTGTTGATAGCGACTGCGGCTCTTTCATCGCAAAAAATGGTTTTGGTGATAGCCAACCATTCACCGAAGATTACTTGCTACAGGCGATGCTCGTTTGGGCTCGTTTAAAATATGGTTCAGCGAGTCTACCTTCTGCGATCAGTGAGATGATCTGTTACTCGCCAATGCAAGTAGGAGACAAAGGATGGCTCGAACTTGAAGTGATTAAGAGTACTGCTCGATCACTGCAAGCGAACATTTCGCTTTATCATCAAGACGGTCGATTAAGTACAGTAATGAATGGTGCTAAAGTTACGATTAGCAAAACACTTAACGACGCGTTCTTGGCAAATAATCCTGTGGCTTCTGTCAAAGAAACCGAGAACAAATCAGCGATGCAAATGACAAATAAGTCGAAAACTACTGAGTCTAAGAAAACACAGGAGCTATCCTCATAGTGACTGTTCCTTCCAATAAAGCGATGCCTTTGCGCATCGCTCTTTTAGCTCAGCCTGCAAACGCCGCTGGACTTTCTGTCGACTTATTATCCGAACTTCCTAGTATTCAAAAAATAGCGCTCGGCGATAATTTCAATTTATCGATCAATAACGCGATTGAAGCGGTTACTCAAGGCCATGTTGTTGAACTAACGACCCCATCCAGTCATGGTGTCATGGCCAATCGTATTTTGATGTTAAACGCGTTGAGTGCTGCGAAAAGTAAAATTCATCCACATGCGTACTTCGCTGGTTTTTCTGAAAACAATGCGACAAAAAGTGAGAGTATTGCAAAAGCTCTCTCACATGCACGACGCCTGCCTGAAGACCTTAGCTATGAGCGAACGTTTAATTTAACGACGCCTGCCCAGCAATTTGCTGAACTGTTTGGTCTCGTGACTGCTCTATCCGGTCGCACATTGGCTAATCGTTATTGGTTTACCCAGCAGAATAAAGCTCGTGTCGCTTTAATAACGTTTAATAGCGAATGTGAAGATTCAACAAGCTTAATTTTGACTCAAGCGACTGGGCTGCAACCCGCAAAGCCATTACTTTCTAAAGAAAGAGTCATGTTTGTCGTTAGTGGTGCAAATGAATCCGAACTCAAATCCGCTTTAGCGCAACTCAAAGTGCAGCTTAGTAATCTGCCTGTAATTGGATCTAGTGATCTTCAAGCGATTGAACTTATTGAGTTAATGCATTCTAACCTCAAACAGTATCAGACATCGGGTTCCAAAAATCCCGCTTGTGCTGATATCGTTATTCAAGCGGCATCGGTAGAGTCTGCAATAAAAGAGATCGCTGCGTTAGAAAACTCGCTGGGCAAAGTCATGGCTGAAAACAGTCATTACAAAACACCATCTGGAAGTTGCTTTTCACCAGCGCCAAACAGCAAAGGTGGCGTCACGTTTGTTTACCCAGGTGTTGGTACTGTCTATCCAGGCCTGCTTCGAGCATTTCATCACTATTTCCCACAGCTTTTTGCGCGCTTAGAGCGAGAAGGGGATCTAGAGGAAATGTTGCAAGCGAGTAAGACTTACGCTGATGAACCGCAAGAATTGTCATTGAGTGAACTGGCAATTGCGGGGGTGGGCAGCAGCTATATCCTCACTCAATTATTGTGTGAAGATTTTGCAGTTCAGCCGGACTTCGCATTAGGTTATTCCAAGGGTGAAGCGTCGATGTGGGCAAGCTTGGGAGTGTGGAAAAACCCCCATGCGCTGATTGAGATGACTCAAACCAGCCCAATCTTTACTACGGCGATTTCTGGAAAGTTAACAGCGGTCCGAAAGAATTGGCAATTAAGCGCTACTGAGCAAATAGAGTGGAATAGCTTTGTTGTTCGCAGTGATGCTGCCGCTATTAAAGCCCTGTTACCTGAATTTCCACGTGCCTATTTAGCCATTATTCAAGGTGACACTTGCGTACTCGCGGGCTGTGAAGAAACGTGCCGAGCACTTCTCAAGAAGCTAGGAAAGCGTGGAATTCCAGCGAACCGTGTAACAGCGATGCATACGACCCCAGCTTGGAGTCAGCATGAGCAGATACGTGAGTTCTACACGCAACCCGTGTTTGATGAACTTCCTGAGCATATTCGTTTTATCAGTGCCGCTGAGAATCGTCCGGTGGATATAGACAGTCAAAGTATCGCACGTTCTATTGCTGACACGTTTTGCTCAACATTGGATTTTACTTCGTTAATACGTAGCGCCCGTAAACAGGGCGCTCATCTGTTTATCGAGGTAGGGGCTGACCGCCAAACCAGCACATTAATCGATAAGATTAACCGTACTGACGAAGTGGCTAACGAGTATTGCACGGTTGCTACGAATGCAAAGGGTGGCGAAGACATCATGACCTTATTGAAGTGTATCGGTCAGCTAATCACTCATCAAATTCCACTCTCTGTTACCCCTCTCATCGAAGGGCTAGAGCAGCAAATGAACCGCGCGAAATATCAACACGGTTTAGCTAAGTCTGAAACTTTGTCAGTTTCGGGTAATAAAACGAATAATCATCAAGGAGAGCCAGTATGAGTTCTCAATCAAATCGTGCTTCAAAAACAAAATGCAATAAAATTGCGATTGTGGGTATTGCCAATCAGTACCCGCAATCAGATACGCCAAAAGATTTTTGGCGAAATTTACTCGATAAAAAAGACTCTCGTACAACGTTAAGCGCTGTAAAGCTTGGTGCGACACCGCAAAACTATCAAGGTGTGCAAGGGGAGTCTGACCGTTTTTACTGCGATAAGGGCGGTTACATTGAAAACTTTAACTTTGACAGCTCAGGTTACCGCGTAACAAAAGAGTCGTTACAAGGCGTCGATCAAAGCTTTTTATGGGCTTTAGATACGAGCCGAAAAGCGTTAGTCGATGCAGGCGTCAATCTTAGTGCGGATGTGTTAGAGCGCACAGGTATCATTATGGGAGCGCTGTCGTTCCCAACGTCTCGTTCAAACGATCTGTTTTTGCCTATGTATCACTCTGTCGTGGAGAAGGCGCTGAAAACAAAGTTATCAAACGAAAACTTCCAGTTATTGCCAACCAATGAACAACCTCAACCACTCAATGTGATCAACGGTGCGGCTGCACATAACGCATCGAAGCTGGTTGCTGATGCGCTAGGTCTTGGCAATGTACAGTTAAGCCTTGATGCAGCCTGTGCAAGTTCGGTCTATTCACTGAAGCTTGCTTGCGATTACCTGAATACG
>NZ_JBNGCJ010001070.1:0-379 GCF_049974785.1 Vibrio genomosp. F10 str. 9ZD137 | reverse complement strand
AGCCGCGAGCAACTCGATACGGCCATTGATGCCTTTATCCAAGTCGGTAAAGATATGGGGATCATCGCTTAATCAGGCGAGAGGAATAATTATGAAAATCAAAGCACTATCGAAACTAAAACCTGAAGAAGGCATCTGGATGACCGAGGTTGAAAAACCTGAAATGGGTCATAACGATCTTCTTATCCGAATTAAGAAAACCGCCATTTGTGGTACAGATGTGCATATTTACAACTGGGATGAGTGGTCACAAAACACCATCCCTGTTCCTATGGTCGTCGGGCACGAATACGTAGGTGAAGTGGTTGGTATTGGTCAAGAAGTTCGCGGGTTCGAAATCGGCGATCGTGTATCTGGTGAAGGGCACATTACGTGTGGT
>NZ_JBNGCJ010001069.1:0-743 GCF_049974785.1 Vibrio genomosp. F10 str. 9ZD137 | reverse complement strand
CATAACCGGCACCCAGTTCAGCACTAGATATATCTTCAACGACGGCCATTGCTTGCCCTGAAGAGAAACCAGGAGCAGGGGCGATATAGATCTTAGTCGCCGACAGCATGTTATATTTTGATGCAATATCGGCCTCTAGGCGCGGCTCAACTTTGGCAATGGTGGAAATAGGTAACATCTCACCAGACGCGGTTTTAACGTGAATATCTTTTAGATTATCAATACCGATACGTTGCTCTGCTTTTGCCTGCAAAGTGATGTAAAACGTATTGCCCCATAAAGAGAAATCGCCACCACGTGAAGAAGCCAAGTACGTCATGAGAGTGTCATTCACTGCCGTGACAGAAACCCCATACTGACGCGCTTTTTCACGATCAACATCAATGTAGTAATGAGGAACGTTGGCTCGGAACAAGGTGTAAGCGCGGCCAATTTCTGGTGCGGCATTGAGCTTAGCAATCAGATTTTGAGCGGTATTCGATAGCTCAACTTGGCTTGCACCAGAGCTGTTTTGCAACATGTACTCTAGGTTAGAACCAGAACCAATACCTGGAATAGCAGGGGGTGCAATGGTCATTATTACACCACCGACAACGCGGCTTAGCTGTCCGTTCAATCGAGCTTGTACATCAAATACAGTGTGGCTACCTTCTAGTTGCTTACGTTCATCCCACGATTTAAGAGCAATAAATAAGGTGGCACTGTTTGACTGCATAGAAAGCGACAATGCACTAAAACCGCCC
>NZ_JBNGCJ010001068.1:0-1182 GCF_049974785.1 Vibrio genomosp. F10 str. 9ZD137 | reverse complement strand
TGGCGGCTCTAATTGGTCTAACCGCAGCTTGCGAAGACAGAGGGCTATATGTGACTGAGTTTATGGTCGAGGGGCTATTAGAACATGGCGAACAAGAATATGGTCGTTTCCTCTACTCTGAGTTTTTCTCTGCCAAGGTGGAGATGTGGGAGCAAGCTGCACGCAGCCAACAAAATATCAGTAATGAGTGTTTAGACTTTGCGACTCAATTTAACGCAGGGCTAAACAGCAATTAGTGGCGATTTTGTTGGCAATTCTTGGTTCAAAAAGAGTCGCTAGCCGCCCATATAAAGGTTTTGTCTTCACGTTTTCTCAATGCAACTCAATAAACTCTATTTTTATAAGCTTATTAACCGTTTAGAACTACCGACTTAAGGTAGGATTTCAGTGACGCTTATTTAAGTAAGCCCATTGTTTCAATAGGTAGAATTATGACACCATCAGACCACGCACGCTCTTCGTCAATCAAGGGAACGCTTTCTTTAAAAAGCACTCGTTCTTCAAAAAAGGCGCTCTCCCCAAAAGGCAACTTCTCTTCAAATGATACCTTCTCTTCAAGTGGTGCTCTCTCTGTAGGCCGATGGCTGACTGATTTTATATCGAAACGCAGCGCTAATTTGCAAACGCCTAACTCTGCTGATGGGTTGTACCAATACCACATGACAGGCCAAGAGTATGTATCACTAAAAGATCTGCTCAGTAGCAGTACAAATTTTGCAGTGAAAAATACGTTCTCAAAAGAGTGGTGTGGAGCCTTTGTATTGTATGGCGCAGAGTGGTTTCGCCGTGAGTATACTCGTGACTGGAGTTGGCAGCCGATTTTTGAGCGGCTAGGTTTTGAAGGGAGAGGTTTTGAGCTTACGCCAGCACAAGTGAGTGACGTGGTAACAAAGGGAGTGACGGTTTATTGGAAAAAACCGTTGGCTCGCTTTGGTGCTAATCATAACGATTATGTTGGATCAGTGTTTCGGCAAGGTGGCTTACCATCCAACTTGCTCTCACTAGATGTTTATTCCCAGCAATCTAATCACTATCAAGATGCTTTCTTTGCTATTTTTGAGCGCTTTCAAGAGGCGAAGTCGTTTGGTCAACGCGCTATTGATAGTCTCATTCGTACCCGAATCACCAGTTTTCCAGAAAACCTGCAATCGGATACGACAGTCACGCTCAAGATCGGAAGAG
>NZ_JBNGCJ010001067.1:0-1619 GCF_049974785.1 Vibrio genomosp. F10 str. 9ZD137 | reverse complement strand
GGTGAAAACACCCGCAACAGGTTCTACATCGTCAACTTCCAAACCAGCCATAGTGATTTGGTGAGCTAGCTCTTCGCTGTTAATTGCAGGTTTAACCCACTCGCGTAGCCAAGATTCACTGAATTTCATAGTTTTGACTGCCCCGGATTACTTGAATTGTTTAAGGAAACGAAGGTCGTTCTCGAAGAACGCACGAAGGTCATTTACGCCGTAACGAAGCATCGTTAGACGCTCTACACCCATACCGAATGCAAAACCAGAGTATTTCTCAGGGTCGATGCCAACAGAGCGAAGTACGTTAGGGTGAACCATGCCACAGCCTAGAACTTCTAGCCATTTGCCATCTTTACGTTTCACGTCAACTTCAGCTGAAGGCTCTGTGAACGGGAAGAATGAAGGACGGAAACGCACTTCAACTTCTTCTTCAAAGAAGTTACAAAGGAAATCGTTAAGAATGCCTTTGAGTTGTGCGAAGTTTACGTTCTCATCAACTAACATACCTTCCACTTGGTGGAACATTGGCGTGTGAGTTTGATCGTAGTCGTTACGGTAAACACGACCCGGAGCAATGAAGCGGAATGGCGGTTTGCCGTTTTCCATCGTACGGATTTGAACACCAGAAGTGTGCGTACGTAGCATGAGATCAGGGTTGAAGAAGAAAGTATCGTGATCAGTACGAGCTGGGTGATCGTCTGCGATGTTCAATGCATCAAAGTTGTGGAATGCATCTTCGATCTCAGGGCCAGACTCAGTGCTAAAGCCAAGCTCACCAAAGAACTGTTCGATACGCTCAACGGTGCGTGTAACTGGGTGAAGACCACCGTTCTCAATGCGACGACCTGGTAGGCTCACATCGATGGTTTCTGCAGCCAGTTTCGCTTCAAGCTCCGCACGTTGTAGTGCGTCTTTACGAGCGACGATCGCTTGTTGAACAGCACCTTTCGCTTTGTTGATCTCTTGACCAGCAGTGCGACGCTCTTCAGGTGGAAGTTTACCTAGGCTTTGTAGTTGAAGAGTGAGTTCACCCTTCTTACCTAAATACTGAACTCGCACTTCATCGAGTGCAACTAACGATTCAGCAGCGTTAATCGCGGCCGTAGCATTAGCAATAATCTCTTCTAGATGTTGCATCGTTTCCTCATCTACCTATGGCTATCTGTAAAAGAAGGCATAAGTGGTAGTGTCCATAAGGTTCCCAGCAAGGGATTCTTGGGCATTTTCAAATAGCTGTACATAGTAGCGAAACCCACTTCTAAAGCCAAATCGATTTACGCTTATCTTCGTTTAAATGGGAAAAAACAGTCTAATAGGGAAAAAATAGTGTCATGGGGGAAAAAGCGACAACTCAGGTTGAAAATGGTCTCATTGACTCCCATTAAGTCTAAGTGATGTTCATTTGAAGTAGAGAACCCATGTTAACCATTCGAAAAATACAACCCGAAGATGACGCTGAAGTGTCAGAGATCATAGCCAAAGTCGGTCAGGAATATGGCGCAGTAGGAGAAGGTTATGGGCCTGGTGATGCGGAAGTGGCCAATATGAGTGCTTATTACACAGAAGATAAGCACAGCCAGTACTTAGTCGCTTGTGTTGATGACACCAGATCGGAAGAGCGGCTC
>NZ_JBNGCJ010001066.1:0-334 GCF_049974785.1 Vibrio genomosp. F10 str. 9ZD137 | reverse complement strand
TAGCGGCTATCATCGTTATGCATGTTCTGATTCAAGCGCTTGTAAACATCGGATAGTGCCGCTACGTGATCGGTTTCCGGTTGCTCGCGTAGCCAATCGGTAAAGTCACCCACGGTTTGTAAAAAGACGGGATCGGCAATGCCCTGAGATTCATCGGTTTTGATCGCAATGCTGATATTGGTCATTCCGCTGATGCGCTGTTCCATAAAATCCGCAGCTCGACGAAATTCGCTTCGAGAGTCAAAATATTTTACCGACTCATCATTGACCTGATTTAACGGAATCAATGCAGCAGTGACGGCAATGAATACCACCGAGATCGGCAGCAGAGGCT
>NZ_JBNGCJ010001065.1:0-9717 GCF_049974785.1 Vibrio genomosp. F10 str. 9ZD137 | reverse complement strand
AACCGCTCTTCCGATCTTGGCCTTATTCGTATGCACCAGTTTGACAAAGTTGAATTGGTACAGATTACAAAACCTGAAGATTCAATGGACGCACTTGAAGAACTGACTGGTCACGCGGAGAAAGTACTTCAGTTACTTGAGCTTCCTTACCGTAAAGTCGTTCTTTGTACTGGCGATATGGGCTTTGGTTCTCATAAAACGTACGATTTGGAAGTGTGGGTTCCGGCACAAGAAACGTATCGTGAAATTTCTTCATGTTCTAACATGGGTGATTTCCAAGCTCGCCGTATGCAAGCGCGTTTCCGCCGTAAAGGTGAGAAGAAACCAGAACTGGTGCACACGCTGAATGGCTCTGGTCTAGCGGTTGGTCGTACTATGGTAGCAATTTTAGAAAATAATCAAGAAGCGGATGGTCGAATCTCAATTCCAACTGTGTTACAGAAGTACATGGGAGGGCTGACTCATATTGGTTGATGTACCGAACCCAATAATAGAGCGAACCCTAAAGATAAATCAGCCTAGTGTTTTAGTCGTTCTCTGAGTCTAGGTAGTTTTCATTAAAAAGATAAAGCCGAGCAATCCCTTATATAGAGTGTGATTGTTCGGCTTTTTTATTGTTGGTCTTATTTTTTACTGCTTGTTTCTAGGTTTGTTTAAAGGCCAGCTGTTTTCAAGCAGCTAGAGTTTATCCGCAGCACTTTTTATACTTTTTTCCACTGCCACATAAGCAGGGGTCATTGCGTCCGATTTTAGGCGCCGACTGTTTTTGACAAGGGTCTTCTTCGACAACACCATCGATGTAGTACCAAAGGTTGTTGAGTCTGATGAAACGTGATTTTTCTTGCATACAATACTGTTGGGTATCGTCATTGAAATACGCTTTGAACGAAACATACCCTTCATCAGAATGTTTGCCGTACTGTGTTAAGGTAACATCGAGCTTACACCAATCACAATGAATAGACTCCGTGATGGCTTCTTTGGATTCGCTTGCCAAGCAACTTGGGTGATAAGTATCAACAACGAAATCGACCAGTTTGAGTACATGAGCACTATATCGAGCGCGCATTAACTGCTCTGGATAGTGAGCAGCAGAATGATCTAAATGAATGGGTTCACAACAAGCCGCGTAGGTCAGTGAGCTCCCACAAGGGCATAAAGGCATAATAGGGTCCCTTGCTAGTATAGGGTCGATTGATAATGAAGAAGGCGCCATCTAAAGACGCCAAAATATGAAGGTGGTTAATAAAGCAGTCAGCTATATCTATGCTAAAAACGATATTGTCTGTTGTTCCGAGGTGTAGAACAGGGCCTTCGTTAACTGGCAGAGAAAAGATCAGCCGTCCATTTTAACGACTCATCGTAACTTAGGTTGACTTTGTCACTTTCCAATCCAAGCTCTTCTGTCATCTCAGCGACTTTTGACCAATCCGCTTTTTCATACGCTTTGACTAATAGTAAGATTTGCCCGAGTACGCCGGAGCCATGGCACAGAGCCTCTTTGACTTCTTCTTCAATTGGCATTGCCTCGACTAATTCTTCAAGAGGTTGATCCAATAGGCTGTCTAACAACGAAAACATACCCGTTAAAAAGGCGCTACCTTCTGCAACTTCGGACGTATGATGAGTAAAGAGTAATTCACAAAATCTTGCTCTCTGAACGGAAAGACCATAAAGGTACTGAGGTTTTGATTCTTTAGTCGATGCTATAGCGACTAAGGAAATGAATTTTCTCAACCGTTCTTTACCGAGATAAACGAGCGCTTGTCTAAAAGAGGTGATCTTTGAGCTCACCGTTGAGGAAGCGTTAACAAACGTCAGGAGCTTATAAGATAGCGTTAAGTCTGAGCTCACTAGATCTTCTATGGATGCATAATTAATATCGTCTTTGGCCACTTCTTTACAAAGTTGGATGAGGGTAACGAATGACGGTTCCAGCGCTTTACGTTGAATTATCTCCGGTTTACTAAAGAAATAGCCTTGGAAATAATGATAACCGGCCTCTTTTGCCTGTTCAAACTCTTCGTGGGTTTCTACTTTTTCTGCTAGGAAACGGATCTTTGTATCTTTTATTTTTTCTATGAAAACTCGAGTTTTAGCAATGGGTAATGCGCGAATATCAAATTTAATTATCGAGATATAAGGCAAAAAAGCCTTCCATTCTTTGCTCGGGACAAAATCGTCTAATGCTATTTTATAGCCTTGTCTCGCCATATCTTTGATGGCTTCGAGTAATTCATCGGTCGGTAAACAGTCCTCTAGGACTTCAACGACTAAGTTATCGACAGGAAACAGTGATGGGACTCGATTAATTAGGCTCTGGTATGGGAAGTTAACAAAACCAAGGTGTTCACCCAGCGTCGAGTAATGAGTCGACAAAAAATGATCAGACAACAAGCGACTAGTGGCCAGGTTTGAGTCAATTTCTGGAAAGCAGTTGTTAGGGCCATCTCTAAAGAGCAGCTCGTAGCCAATGGTTTTTCTATCTCGATCCAAAATAGGTTGCCGAGCAACATAAGAATAATTCAAAAAAGTCCCTTATCTTTTGCGTTGTATTTACTGTACCAACAAGTGATGATTGACAAAACGTGAGTCAAAATTGTCAATTCATTCAACTTTGTAATGCTTTTTCTTGTAATTTGAATCCACTATCATCATAGACCAAAATCGAACCTTGGGCATACCAATCGCCTAATACGATTCGAATACTCTCACCATTAGATGTACTAACTTGATGAATGTTTGGCCTGTGTGTATGCCCATGGATCATTAAATTGACGCCATGCTTCTCCATGACAGAAACCACTTCACCGGGGGTTACATCCATGATCTCCATCGATTTTTTCTGTTTGTCTTCCTTAATGTCAGACTGAACTTTGGACACGATTCTTTTTTTGATGAAAAATGGAATACGGTTAAAGACCCATTGAAGCCATGGCTGATGTACCTTTTTTCTATATTCTAAATATTTGATGTCTAACGTACACAAGGTGTCACCGTGAAGAATGACGGCCTTGCGACCATAAAGATCAATCACGGTTTCATCATTGAGAAGGGTCATCCCAGTTTGTTTGGCGAATCGTTTACCGACAAGAAAATCTCGATTACCTTGTGTGAAGTAACAATCGACTCCAGAATCTGTTAATTGCTTGAACTCTTTTTGAATCAGCAGAGAAAACTCAGAGTTGTCATCATCACCTACCCAGAACTCAAACAGATCACCAAGTACGTAAAGGCGAGTGGCGTTAATAGCGTCGTTACGCATGAAGTCGATGAAGCATTGAGTGATATCAGGACGTATAGGAGAAAGGTGCAAGTCTGAAATAAATAGTGTCGTCATAATCAATATAGAAGAGCACACTAGGTGCTCTTCTGTCTCACTTATTCTTCAATAGTCGAGCCAGTAATAAGGACTTCTTCTAGAGGGACATCTTGGTGCATCCCCATCGTTCCTGTGCTTACTGCTTTAATTTTATCAACGATGTCCATACCTTCAACAACCTCTGCAAAAACACAGTAACCCCAACCATCCATGCTCTCTGAGCGGAAATCTAGGAAGTTGTTGTTATTGACGTTAATGAAGAACTGAGAGCTTGCAGAATGAGGTTCCATTGTACGTGCCATAGCTAACGTGCCCACTTTGTTGCTTAGGCCATTATTAGCTTCATTCTTGATCGTCGCACGAGTAGCCTTTTCACGAAGACCCGATTCCATGCCACCACCTTGAATCATAAAACCATCGATAACACGGTGGAAAAGTGTGTTGTCGTAAAAACCGTCACGGCAGTATTGTAAAAAGTTCGCACACGTTTCTGGTGCTTTTTCTTCATTTAGTTGGATTTTGATGTCGCCGAAATTAGTATGAAGCGTGATCATGGATATACCTTTAACTCATGTTTTTGACTTAGGGCAAAGATTCTATATCAACTTTACTCAATTTAATACGTGGATTTTCATAGAAACTGCCGATGAATTTGCCGATATAGTCAGATTTTTACTCATAGTGGGATTACCTAAAAAGCTGTGACTTGATATACTCGGATTTACTTTATTTCACCAAATATTAGATAGAGATCATGTTAAAGATATATAACACACTCACAAGACAGAAAGAGGAATTCAAACCAATCAATGCCGGAAAAGTAGGCATGTATGTCTGTGGGGTAACCATATACGATCTCTGTCATATCGGTCATGGTCGTACCTTTGTTTCTTTCGATGTTATTTCTCGCTACTTGCGCTATTTAGGGTTTGATCTGAATTTTGTTCGCAATATTACTGATATCGATGACAAAATCATTAAACGCGCAGCAGAAAATGGCGAAACTTGCGATTCATTAACGGAACGATTGATAGCTGAAATGCATGCGGATTTTGACGCTCTGAATATGAAACGACCGGATGTAGAGCCGAGAGCAACAGAATACATCCAAGAGATTATTGATCTGGTCGAGAAGCTGATTGAACGTGGGTTTGCTTACGTAGCAAGCAACGGCGATGTGATGTTCGAAGTGAAAAAGTATGATGAATATGGTCGACTTTCTCGCCAGGACCTCGATCAATTACAAGCTGGCTCTCGCGTGACTTTAGAAGAAACCAGTGTCAAGCGTAGCGGAATGGATTTCGTATTGTGGAAAATGTCCAAACCAGGCGAACCCACTTGGGAATCGCCATGGGGTGCGGGGCGTCCTGGTTGGCACATTGAGTGTTCAGCAATGAACTCTTCAATATTGGGTAATCATTTTGACATTCATGGCGGTGGCTCCGATTTGCAGTTCCCACATCATGAAAATGAAATAGCTCAGTCGTGCTGCGCTCATGGTACTCAGTATGTAAATACTTGGATGCACAGTGGGATGGTGATGGTCGACAAAGAGAAGATGTCGAAGTCATTAGGTAACTTTTTCACTATTCGTGATGTGTTAGCGCATTACGATCCTGAAACCGTGCGTTACTTCCTAATGTCTGGTCATTACCGTAGCCAATTAAATTACAGTGAGGAAAACCTCAATCAGGCTCGTGCTTCACTAGAGCGCTTGTACACCTCTCTTCGTGGTTTGGATCTAACGGTCGCAGCTGCTGGTGGTGAGCAATACATTTCCCGCTTCTCAGAAGCAATGAATGATGACTTCAATACGCCTGAAGCCTATTCTGTGTTGTTTGAAATGGCGCGAGATATTAATCGCATTAAAACAGAGAACATCCAAAAGGCGAGTGAATTGGGAAGCCTGATGCGTGAGCTTGCTGACGTGATTGGTATTCTGCATCAAGAGCCCGAAGCCTTTTTGAAAGGAGACGTCGCGGATAACGATGAAGTCGCTGAAATTGAAGGATTGATCAAGCTGCGTAACGATTCAAGAGCGTCTAAAGATTGGGCTAATGCTGATTTGGCAAGAAACAAGCTCACTGAAATGGGCATTGTTCTTGAAGATGGTGCAGAAGGTACGACCTGGCGTCGCAATTAATTGAATGATTAGGGCTGACTTTTCAGCCCTTTTTTATGTTCAATCTTTTATTGTTTATTTTCCATATATCATTTTTATGCGTAATGCTTATACGCAATTATTATACGTAACTCTCATATACAACAAATGGCAAAGCAGGTACTTTCTTTTGGCACAGATGTATTTTTACTACTCAGCAATGAACGCGGGTAAATCGACAACACTTTTACAATCATCTTTTAATTATCAAGAGCGAGGAATGGTGCCTGTTATCTTTACCGCGGCACTTGATGATCGCTATGGCATCGGCAAGGTGAGCTCACGTATCGGTCTGCAATCTGAAGCTCAGTTATTTAGAAGTGAAACCAATTTATACGAAGAAATAGCGCATTTAAATGAACAAGAGAAGCGTCACTGTATCTTGGTGGACGAATGTCAGTTCTTATCAAAAGAGCAAGTTTATCAGTTAACTGAGGTCGTGGATAAGTTGAACATCCCAGTGCTTTGTTATGGGTTAAGAACGGATTTTCTGGGTGAGCTTTTTGAGGGTAGCCAATATTTATTATCTTGGGCAGATAAGCTGGTTGAGTTAAAAACAATTTGCCACTGTGGGCGTAAAGCGAACATGGTAATAAGAACCGATGAAGCAGGAAATGCGATAGCAGAGGGCGATCAAGTGGCTATTGGTGGTAACGACCGTTATGTATCAGCTTGTCGCCGTCATTATAAAGAAGCGCTTGGGAAATAAAACAGAACGACCGTAGCTTACATGTTACCGAGTTAAGAAAGCTGAACACTTAGCCGATAGCAATAAGTAACAACCAACAAAAAGCGGAGCCATGGCTCCGCTTTTTGTTGTATTCGACTAATTCGGATTGCTCTAAGGCAGTCAGAGATTAACGAGCACGGAAGACGATACGTCCTTTAGAAAGATCGTATGGTGTCATCTCAACAGTTACTTTGTCACCAGTAAGAATACGAATGTAGTTCTTACGCATTTTACCAGAGATGTGAGCTGTAACTACGTGACCGTTTTCTAGCTCAACACGGAACATTGTGTTTGGAAGAGTATCAAGGACAGTGCCTTGCATCTCAATTACGTCTTCTTTAGCCATTTAATCCTCTTTAGAAATTTGGCAATTTTAACGGACTTTACTCACCGTCAAAATGGGGAATTATGCAAAGTTGGAGCGTATTCTACCCTTGCCAACGTTGATTTACTAGCCTTTGATGACGATGAAATCGGACTTTATAGTTCATAGCTGGGCATTCGTCGATTTGATAACCTAAATAGAGCCACTGTTTACCCTGCATTTGGCAATATTCTAATTGGTATAGAACACCAAGTGTTCCAAGAGATAGAGGGATATCTGGGTCGAAAAAAGTGTAGAAGGCGCTGGCACTGTTACTCATTAGATCAGTGACTGCGATAGCGATGAGTTTTTCTTGTTCGTAAACATGTAGAAACTGGGTATTTAACCAAGCACAAGTTGAAAATTTGGCAAATTCTTCGCTTTTTGGCGGAAACATGCTGCCTGTTTTGTGGCGTGCGTGGATATAACGAGAATAGAGATCAAACCAACTTTCATCCAGTTCATCTTTTAATACCCAATGGTAATCGGATGCTTTGTTTTTGAGCCGTTTTTGACTTTTGGAGAGGACAAAATCGGGAACGGAAACGCGTAATGCCTGGCAGGATTGGCAATTATCGCAATGAGGTTTATAAATAGTATCACCACTGCGACGAAATCCATTCGCCAGTAATACTTCATAGCTTGAAGGGGAGTGCATTTGTGTATCAAGAGCAACCGCTACACGTTCTTCTTTGTTTTCAAGATAACTGCACGGGTGGCTATTTGTTAGCCCTATTTTGATTTGTTGAATGTCAGAGCTCATTTATGATCCTCTAATGGAGATGCGAGCCATTGAGTGCTAAAACAATCATTAGTAACGACTTGTTGTTTTAATTGTAGCAATGAATTCAAAAATTCGTCTCGTGGTATTTCTGTTGCACCCAAAGAAGTGAGGTGAGGGTTCATCACTTGGCAATCGATCAAGGTACCACCGTGCTTTTGGAAATGATGACAAAAATACCAAAGCGCAATTTTAGAGGCGTTACTTTTAAGGCTAAACATCGACTCACCACAAAACAGTGCCCCGACGCTTATCCCGTATAGCCCACCTATGAGTTCGCTATCACTCCAAACTTCAACAGAATGGCACAATCCTCGCTCTGCAAGTTCTGTGTATGCAGACTGCATATCCGGATTCAACCATGTTTCTTCTTCCGGTCTCAAATTACCACACAATTGGATTACCTGGTCTGTTGCTTGATTTAAGCTAACCCGATACTGGTGTTTCCTCTGAAATTTTTTGACACTTTTCGATGGCGTATAGCTGACCGGATAAAATACGGCTCTAGGGGCTGGGCTCCACCACAAAATTGGCTCTCCGGGGCCATACCAAGGAAAAATACCTTGCTGATAGGCGGCATAGATTCTATCCGCGGAAAGATCTCCACCAAAGGCAAGCAATCCATTGGGCTCGGTCAGTGCTTCATAAGGAGAGGGGAACACTAATTGAGTAAGAGGTAGCTCGGGTAAGTAAATAGCCATAAGAGTAGTAAAAGACAAGCGGTAAGAGGATGAGTCAATGGTATTCACTTTTCGTCTTGATGTCAGCTTTTGTTGTTACCAGTGAGATATTTTAATTGTCAATAGGATGGCGTATAAAAGTCAGAATTTGAGCGTAAAAATATTTTAACGAAACGTAGATTAGGTCTGGAGTTCAGGAATTATTTTCGTTAGTCTGAAAGAATCAAATTTTTCACTAATGCTTCACTCTGGGAAGTTCAGCATTGAGTTCAAGGATAATAATTTTTAATGGAAAGTCTTACGTTACAACCAATTAAAAAAGTAAATGGGGTTGTGAACTTACCCGGTTCGAAAAGTGTTTCTAATCGTGCGTTACTTCTTGCCGCATTAGCACAAGGTACGACACGTCTAACCAATCTGCTTGATAGCGATGATATTCGGCATATGCTGAATGCCTTGAAGCAACTTGGTGTTTCTTACACATTGTCACAAGACAAAACGGAATGTGAAGTAGTTGGGCTTGGTGAAGCGTTCAGTATCGAGGACGCTCAAGAACTTTTTCTTGGTAATGCAGGCACCGCAATGCGCCCATTGGCGGCGGCGCTTTGTTTAGGAACCGGTGAATTTGTGCTCACGGGCGAGCCTAGAATGAAAGAGCGACCAATTGGACACCTTGTTAATGCACTAAGAGAAGCGGGTGCTAAAATTGAGTACCTAGAAAGCGAAAACTACCCACCGCTAAAAATAACGGGTACAGGCTTACAGTCTGGCACCGTATCCATTGATGGCTCAATATCAAGTCAATTTCTGACGGCTTTCTTAATGTCGGCGCCGCTAGCAAACGGTGACATGACCATCGATATTGAAGGGGAGTTGGTGTCTAAACCATACATCGATATTACGCTTCATATTATGAAACAATTTGGTATTGACGTGATTAACAACGATTATCAGTCCTTCATTATCAAAGCTGGTCAATCGTATGTTTCTCCTGGTGATTTTCTTGTTGAAGGTGATGCTTCTTCCGCTTCTTATTTTCTTGCGGCTGCGGCGATCAAAGGTGGAGAAATTAAAGTCACAGGCATTGGAAAAAATAGTATTCAAGGTGATGTTCAGTTCGCCAATGCGTTAGAAAAAATGGGTGCAGAAATCGAGTGGGGTGAGGATTATGTTATCTCTCGCTGCGGCGAATTAAATGCCATAGATATGGATTTTAACCATATTCCTGATGCCGCAATGACGATAGCCACCACGGCTCTATTTGCTAAAGGTACGACGGCTATTCGCAACGTATACAATTGGCGAGTTAAAGAGACGGATCGCCTTTCAGCGATGGCAACAGAGCTACGCAAAGTAGGAGCTGAAGTCGAAGAAGGTGAAGATTACATCATTATCACGCCAGCGAGTAAGCTGACACATGCTGCGATTGATACTTATGATGACCATCGCATGGCAATGTGCTTTTCACTGGTCGCGTTAAGTGACACACCGGTGACCATTAATGATCCAAAATGTACGTCGAAGACTTTCCCCGACTATTTTGAAAAACTGTCTGGCCTCAGCCAGTAGTGGATTTGCTAAAAAGCTTGCCATCGGCAAGCTTTTTTATTGTTGGAGAGTAAACTCTTTAGAGAGGTGGAGAGCAAGGTACTTAAACATATTGAGATCGGAAGAGCGGT
>NZ_JBNGCJ010001064.1:0-2296 GCF_049974785.1 Vibrio genomosp. F10 str. 9ZD137 | reverse complement strand
CCAACAGCTGCACCGACACGTAGGCTGCCGCGCTCATCTTTACAAGCGTTTGGTTTACGTTCTGCTTTATGGAAATCTTTTGCAGTGATCATTCCAGTGAGTTGGAAGTCATCATTGACAACAAGCACTTTTTCAACGCGCGCTTCATGCATTTTCTCTTGAACTTCTTCACGAGTTGCACCTTCCTTAACAGAAGCAAGGCGAGCTTTAGGCGTCATTACCGCATCCACTTTCTTAGAAAGATCAGTAACAAAACGAACGTCACGGCCAGTAATAATACCAACAAGTTCGTTTGTTTCAGTAACAACAGGGAAACCGGCAAAACCGTGTTTTTGAGTAAGGGCTACAACATCAGCGATTGTCGCGTCAGGGTTTACAGTTACTGGGTGAGAAACCACACCCGCTTCGTAAATTTTAACCTGATGAACCATTTCAGCTTGCTGCTCGATTGACATATTCTTATGAATAAAACCAATGCCACCTTCTTGCGCGAGGGCAATTGCTAGGCGCGCTTCCGTAACAGTATCCATCGATGCAGAGATCATTGGGATGTTTAAAGAAATGTTTTTCGTCAACTGAGTGCGAAGATCAGCGGTGTTCGGAAGAACAGTAGAGTGTGCAGGGACGAGTAAAACGTCATCAAACGTTAAAGCTTCTTTTGCGATTCGTAGCATTTGCAATATCTCACAACAAAGGTGTTAAAGGGAGTAAATCCGACTCTATCGTTTCGCATAACAGAGTCATTTGGATTTGATATTGCAGACGGATTATACGCAGGGCGCAATCGCTTGGCTACACATTTATCTAACTTTAATTTGCATTTACCCCCTTGCTATGTATTATATTGCCGCTAACTTCCATACTCACGCCCAAGAGTTTCGCTGTGCCCTCTCTGACTAACCCAAATATCTTTACTGTCTCTCGCCTTAATTCTGAAGTCCGATTACTGCTTGAAAATCAGATGGGTATTGTTTGGCTAGTCGGCGAAATCTCAAACTTCTCATCCCCCGTCTCTGGTCATTGGTACCTCACGCTTAAAGATTCCCGCGCTCAAGTAAAATGTGCAATGTTTAAAGGGAACAATCGCCGAGTCACTTTTAAACCCAAAAATGGCCAACAGGTATTAGTGAAAGCACGACTTTCTCTTTATGAACCTCGTGGCGATTACCAGTTGATTATTGACAGCATGCAGCCAGAAGGTGATGGCCAGCTGCAGCAGCAATTTGATGAGTTAAAAATGAAGCTCGCCGCAGAAGGGCTATTTGCACAAACCAATAAATCTCAGCTGCCAGAAAACCCTAAGTGTGTGGGCGTCATTACATCGAAAACGGGAGCGGCTCTTTTTGATATTCTTGATGTACTAAAACGTCGAGATCCAAGCTTACCGGTGATCGTATATCCAACCCTTGTACAAGGTAATGATGCCGCAATCCAGATTGCACAAGCCATTGGACGAGCAAACAGTCGGCAAGAATGTGATGTTCTCATCGTTGGCCGTGGTGGTGGCTCTCTGGAAGATCTTTGGTGTTTTAACAATGAGATCGTTGCTCGGACCATCGCAGCCAGCCAGATTCCAATTATCAGTGCAGTAGGTCACGAGATTGATGTCACTATCGCTGATTTTGTCGCTGACATGCGAGCGCCCACGCCTTCAGCCGCAGCAGAACTGGTCAGTCGTGATACCAGCAATAAATCTCAGTCTTTTGCTGCAAAGCAGCGAAACCTGATTAATGCCATGCGTCATTACATGTCGCTACAGAGCGCCAATGTGTCACAGCTCACTCATCGATTAGACAAGCAACACCCGAGCGTTCAACTCCAGCAACAAAGCCAACAAATCGACCAACTCGAAGCTCGTCTAGTTCATGCATCAAAGCAATACTTAAATCATCACCAGACCAGGCTCAATAACCTCGCGCACAAGTTAAAACTGCACTCTCCTGCAATGCAATTGAGTAAACAAACGTCTCACTTATCTCGCTCAGAGCAAAAACTCATTGATGCCATGAAAAGTCTGTTAGTCAATCGCCGTTACCAGTTCAATTTGATGACCGAAAAGCTGGATACGGTTAGCCCTCTTGCTACATTACTGCGTGGCTATTCGATTACTAAAGACAGTCGTGAAAATGTGATTACTCATCATGATCAAGTCAAAACAGGTGATCAGATCACAACTCGCTTAGCTGATGGCGAAATACAGTCAATCGTTAGGTAGCGTGTTACTGCATTAGCTGGTTAGCCTAAGTACAGATTCAGTCACTCAATACTGATGCTCTAATCTCTAATCTCTAATCTC
>NZ_JBNGCJ010001063.1:0-1143 GCF_049974785.1 Vibrio genomosp. F10 str. 9ZD137 | reverse complement strand
GACCGAGCACCCTGGTATGGTGTGGCTCGCTGACAAGCTCAGTGACTACTTATTTGACTTTTAAGTATTCAGTGACGATTTACGGCGGTAGTTTCTTATTTATCACTCACTTTCTGATGATAAATCAGCCACCGACAATATAACTGACGCAAGGTTATTGTCATAACTATATGAATAATAATAACATTATCATCATTTCAGGTTAATCCACCTTTTAGAGTGTTTTTAAACATTGCTATAATTTTACCCTAAGCCAAGAATAAAGAGGTGTTTATAACGAGTAATAATGTATGTGCGCCCAAACAAACCAGAACGAAAAACGAGTTCTTAGCTTCTCAGCCCTTTTAGCACTTGGATTTGCTATTGGGGGGCTAACACTTGGTTGGTTTGTCGGCTCTTTAGTCATCATGTTCGATGGTGTTTATTCCCTCGTCAGTTTGCTGTTAACTTTATTGTCACTAGTCGCTTCTCGCTATATTCAGACCCCTTCTGAAGGCACTTTTCCTCTTGGTAAAGCCATCATTGAACCTCTTGTTATATCAATTAAAGCCATCACCATTCTTGTCATCGTCGGTTATTCACTCTACTCAGCAGGCGTGTCCATGTTCAATGGAGGACGAGAAGTGGATGTCTCTGTTGCCACTGCATTTGGTGTCGTTAACGTGATTGGTTGTGGCTATGCCTGGTGGTATATCGCCAACAAAAGCAAACGCTTTTCTTCTGGGCTAATAGAAGCAGAATCGAAACAGTGGCAAATGGATACCTTATTGAGTGTTGCGGTGACATTAGGCTTTGTTGCTGCATGGTTGATCACACTGACTCAGTTATCTCCTTACGCCGTGTACGCCGACCCTATGATGATGCTATTGATGTCGTTTTATTTCATTAAAGTGCCCGTTGATATGTTAAAAGGCGCGATGAAAGAACTCCTTACCATGGCACCGAATAAAGAACTTTGTACAACCGTGGATAACGATGTTACCGCTGTCGATAATGAAATGAAGCAAGACTTAGGTATTGAGCTGACAGCAGTAACCAAAGTTGGCAATGAACTTCGTGTGAGCGTTGATATTCATTCAAACAGCGAACAAATCAAAACGTGTGAACTGGAAAAAACTCGAAAAGCGTTAGATCGGAAGAGCG
>NZ_JBNGCJ010001062.1:0-498 GCF_049974785.1 Vibrio genomosp. F10 str. 9ZD137 | reverse complement strand
ATCTGTCTTAAACGCTTTGTTATGAAGCAGTTACAAGCGCGCTGTTGACTAAAATTCACTTTCTATCGGCTGGATGATTTACGCCGTCCATGACTTGAATTGCACCTAGATCGTATGGGTTTACGCCCTCAAGGCAACCAATATTATAGCCATATTCAGTTGGGTCTGATCGTCTTTGATGGTGGGTATAAATACCACAGTTTGAGCAAAAATAATGTTTAGCTGTACCAGTGTTAAATTGATACAACTTTAATTCAGATTCACCTTTTAGGATTTTGATATTAGATAACGGGACTGAACCTACTATTGCACCTTTTCTTCGGCAAATTGAGCAGTCACAACGCCTAGGTTTCTCTATGCCGTTTGGCAAATACAGCTCTAACACAACAGCACCACAATGACATGAAGCTTGATGATTTTCCTTGATTTCCGTATTTCCAACTTGTTTGATCATAGTTGATATTTCCTTCTGCTTCATAACGCTCTGCTAAGCGGCAA
>NZ_JBNGCJ010001061.1:0-1171 GCF_049974785.1 Vibrio genomosp. F10 str. 9ZD137 | reverse complement strand
CTTTGTACACATTCGTTGCGAATTGCCCCATGAGGCCACCGTCGATCTCGCTAAAAAGTACCTTGATTTGGAGCAAACACACATGGTGTCGTTGATGGATCACTCTCCGGGCCAACGTCAATTCGTCAGCATTGAGAAGTACTACGACTACTACCAAGGGAAGTACAACTTGAACGATCAACAAATGGCGGATTTCGAACAGCAGCAGCGACAACAATCTGCCCAGTTCTCGGATATCAATCGTAAAACCATCGCGCAGCTGTGCCGAGAGAAAAGCATTCCTCTTGCCAGTCACGATGATGCCACGCGAGCCCATGTCGATGAGTCACATTCTTTGGGGCTGGTTCTAGCAGAATTTCCTACCACAATAGAAGCAGCACAACGATCTCATGAATTGGGGTTAAAAGTGATGATGGGTGCGCCTAATGTCGTTAGAGGGGGTTCTCACTCGGGCAATGTGGCTGCACATGAGCTGGCAACCCTTGGTGTACTCGACACGCTATCATCAGATTACTTTCCGGGCAGTCTTTTAGAGGCGGTATTTGGCCTGGCTGATGACGAACGAAACGACTTGGATTTAGCTGCAGCGACACGATTAGCAACATCTAACCCAGCGTCGGCGCTTAGTCTTAATGACCGAGGTTCGATACATGAGGGCTTGCGCGCAGATATATTACTTGTTGAGCGTCGCGCCGGCCAGCCTTTAATACAACAGGTATTACGCCAGGGAAAACGCGTGTTTTAATAAAGCGTGAGTCGTAGAAACTCACTACAAAAATCGAATGACTATTTAGATAAATTAATTGAAAGTAGGAAGCGGGCATGGCTAAGTTGTTCTACGTACTAGGGGCCTCTGGGGCGGGGAAAGATTCGATCATGGATGCCCTCAGAAGCGTGTTTTGTGATCAATTGATGGTCGCGCATCGGTACATTACAAGACCCGCATCGGCAGGAAGTGAAAATCATATTGCCCTGTCTGAGGAAGAGTTCTCACTTCGTATTCAACGGAACTTATTTACTATGCACTGGCATGCAAACGGATATTGCTATGGCGTTGGCAGAGAGGTCGACCATTGGCTGAGTGAAGGCTTGAATGTTATGGTTAATGGGTCTCGAGCGTATCTACCCACTGCGAAACAGAAATACGGTAGCCGATTGCAAGTCGTATGGA
>NZ_JBNGCJ010001060.1:0-635 GCF_049974785.1 Vibrio genomosp. F10 str. 9ZD137 | reverse complement strand
GCCCGCTTAAGTGGTGAGCAACGCTACCACAACACTCAATTATTGCACCGTAAACACATAAGCCAAATCAAACCAAAACCGCCGAGCGTTGCGAATCCGTCTTAAAGCGTTTGTTAGTTTAAATTGTTTCCGCGTCAGGAATTAGTGCTTTCATTGCATCTGAGAACTCACCCTCGACGTATGACGATATTTTTGCAAACAAACCCCACAAAGCCAGCTCAAACGCGGTATCTCTGTCGGCGTTACCCCAGTCGATAGGAACCATTTTAATAAAGGCTTCAACCTGGTGGGTAAGCCCCTTATGCTCAACTTTATGGGCAATGTTATTTCTAATATTGTTTAGTTTTCTAGCGGCGTTCCAACAATTTTTATCCGCATCTTCAGGGACAAGTGACTGGGCTAAGCAAATTGCTTGATCGCATGTGAGTCGTGCTTCCTTTAACATCTTCGGGTTTGGTAGCTTACTATCGATAACTAGCCTCACTTGTTCTTCTATCAACAAGTGTCCCTTCAATATTACAAGCTCACGCTCTTTCCCATGAGGAAGAAGAGATATAAAACGTTCAAAAGCCTCAAACTGTCTTCCATTCGTGCTCATTGTGACTCCTTTGAACTAACGCTCTGCTAAGCGGCAA
>NZ_JBNGCJ010001059.1:0-405 GCF_049974785.1 Vibrio genomosp. F10 str. 9ZD137 | reverse complement strand
TAATCAGTGTCGGTACCATTTGGAGTACCATCACCGTCCAGGTCGCTGTCACCTCCTGCCACAGGGTCGTTAGCGTCGTTCGGGTCTGTGTTGTTTTGATATTCAGAGCCATTGGTAAGGCCATCTCTATCGGCATCTCCCAGCTCAGAATAGTCAGGATCTCGACCGTTTTTAATACCATCTCCATCTAAATCTCCATGTCCACCCATCACTGGGTTATGTGAATCGTTGGCATTAAATCCATTTTCTACTTCTTCGTTGTCTGTCCAGCCATCCCCATCAGTATCGACCTGTAAGTTGTAATCGGGATCAGCGCCATTCGGTGTGCCATCACTATCATGATCCATGTTGCCACCCGCAATGGGGCTATTTGCATCAAGAGGATCGCTTCCCTGCCCATATTCT
>NZ_JBNGCJ010001058.1:0-952 GCF_049974785.1 Vibrio genomosp. F10 str. 9ZD137 | reverse complement strand
TCACTGAACACTTTTTCGCCGTGCCTGATAATTCCTGCTTCAGACGCAATATCAATGACGCCAAGCAGACCCAACGTTGAATTCAACCAAAAACGATTAAAGTGATCTAAGGCTTTTTCACCGTTCCCCATTATGAGGTTATTGACCACGCTAGACGGTTCATCCAAATTAGAAAGAAAGTTCGCAATGCCCTTTCGAATCGGCGAAGGGACATAATTGACATAGGCCAATGAGGTTGGGCGAACCAGGTAAGGATCGAGATAATCGAAGTTAAGCGCCCACATAGTGCGGTTGAAGCTTTCAAACGGATCACCTTCGTTTCCCGATTGGCTGGATACAGAGCTTTGAGAAGAGTTGCCGTTTTCAGGGCTATTCGCCAAAGCAGCATTGCTCGTCGTAGAATAATTTGGGGCTGAATAACCACGTGCTGCATCGTCTGATGCGGAATCATCAGGTGAAGAAGCACAGCCCGTCAATAAAACAGACAGCAACATGAGCTTAATAGAACGCACTCGGTTTAATTCCATTTACCTTTTCCATGAAGTAAAGCGTATAAAAAAAAAAGGCCGATGAATGCATCGGCCTTTGTTAACAATGACTAAGCGTGCATCGTTATGAGTATAACAGCTGATTTGCTATCAATAACGTTTATCAATGACAACGTCAACCGATTCACCAAATTGTGCGACTTGGCTTTCTCCGTACCAGTCACCTTCTCGGGTTGAAACATTACCATCCGTATCAATTCGAACGCGCACTATGTAGCTTTCTAGATCCGACAAGTTACGCCCTGGCATCATACTGTTGCCATCGTCTAAAACGACGGTTCGAGGAAAACTACCTAGCGGGTAACGCGCTGCAGCTACGGGCATTGGCGAACCATCTGCATTGTGTACCGATACAATTAACGCATCATTCTCTGCGGCGTTCACCTCGTTACTGATCGCGATAG
>NZ_JBNGCJ010001057.1:0-1355 GCF_049974785.1 Vibrio genomosp. F10 str. 9ZD137 | reverse complement strand
TTGGCTCGCATTTGACTGCGTTCCTTTTGGGTACGGGATGCATTCTACGGATTCAGTCGTTTGAGTCAACCCTATTTTTTGATTTTTAAATCGTTTGGCTAATTTGCACTCAATACAAGGTATATTGGGTGTTTTAATCACCACAAATCGTCATAAAATCAGATCTAAACTGTTGAAAATGGACTGCTAATAAAAAACGGGCTAACGCCCGTTTTTTCATTGATGTTCTTCGCTTAACAAATCGTCTTTGGCGGCCATCAAGTACTGAATCATTGACCAGAATGTCAGAATCATCGCAATATAAATTGCCGCATAACCTAGCCAAACCATCCAATCATCGTGTTGCCATATCAGGACCCAGAGCGCAAACATCTGAAAGCCTGTTTTCACTTTACCAATCCAGGAAACTGCGACACTCGCTCGTTTACCGATTTCAGCCATCCACTCACGTAATGCAGAGATAATGATTTCTCTGGCAATCATGGTCACTGCTGGAATGGTAATCCAAATGGTGTGGTAGTCATCGGTGATAAGGATAAGTGCCGTCGCCACCAACACTTTATCGGCAACAGGGTCTATAAACGCACCAAAACGAGATGTTTGCCCTAATTTTCGAGCTAACATGCCATCTAACCAATCGGTAAAGCCAGCAACCCAAAAAATCATTGCGGCAGCAAAAGGCGCCCACGAATAGGGAAGATAAAACGCTACGACGAAAACCGGAATGAGAAAAAGTCGTAGTAAAGACAAAATATTGGGAATATTAAAACGCATATTTTTAAAGCTCTTATTCATTGCGCGTTTATGTTGCGGGATTTTTGCTATTGTTTCAATGCTTGATAAATGTTTTCTGCCAAAGAATGACTCACACCCGGCACTTTGGCTATTTCTTCAACAGTTGCACGCTTTAATTCTTGCAATCCTCCCATATACTTCAACAAAGCCTGACGACGCTTTGGCCCTACACCTTCTATACCTTCAAGTGAACTGGTTCGACGCGTTTTTCCACGCTTTGCTCTGTGACCGGCAATCGCATGGTTGTGACTTTCATCTCGTATGTGTTGCATTAAGTGCAATGCAGGTGCATCACTCGGCAAGTGGAATTCTTCACCCTCAGTGGTTATTAGGGTTTCTAAACCTGGCTTACGCGTTACCCCTTTCGCTATACCCAATAGCCTTGGCTGCTTAGGCCAATCTCCCCAATATTGGCTAATAATTTCCAATGCTCGGTTTAACTGCCCTTTGCCCCCATCAATAAAGATAATGTCTGGGATTTTGTCGACATCAAGTTGTTTTGAATATCGGCGTTCTAATACTTGCCCCATCGCTGCATAATCATCACCGCCAGTGATTCC
>NZ_JBNGCJ010001056.1:0-12325 GCF_049974785.1 Vibrio genomosp. F10 str. 9ZD137 | reverse complement strand
TTAAGATCGGTCATGCTGTGGTTCATAATCCAACTAGATGGCTATCATTGTATTTCATGATTGGACGCAGTGAAATGTGGTTTATTACCCTCTACCTCGCAATCGGACAGATCTTGCTTTCGTTTTGTCATGTGTAAGTGTAGTGGAATCACTTGTGGTAACCAATTTTTGCCCCATTGTTTGTTAGGTTGCTTTCCTGCATGGCATTCAGCTTGGTCTTTGACTTACTTTGTCTTATGACAAATGCTCTAGCTAAGTGGCCAATTTTTTTCATCCGCTACACGAACTCATCAATGTGATGTGCCGCCATAGCATAAGATACGGTTCATCTGTACTATATACTTTATTGAATGATGAGCCGAAAATGCCCAGATGCGATTACCAAAAAGAACCAGAGCCCACATATTAGAAGAGTTATCTGTAGACAAATTTAAATCTCTACTTCCTCACGAGTGGGTGTATCGCATACCGACACACGACTACGGGATAGATGGAGAAGTTGAGGTTTTTGATAACGATGGTCTTAGTACAGGGATTAAGTTCCTGGTACAACTTAAGGCGACCGACGAGAAAAATAATACCAAAGCGTTAAAGCTTCGCATGAGCATAGAAAAGTTAAACTACTTCAAACAGCTCGATTGCCCTGTATTGGTTGTGCGCTACTTGGCTCATTCGGATACAATTTATAGTCGCTGGTTCCACTCGCTAAACCCAACCACTGATACCATAGCCGAAAAAAGTTTCTGTATGCAGTTCTCTTCTTTAGATGAATGGAACGAATATTCAACAGGGCTATTTTTCGAAGGGCTGAAAGCCTATAACAACTTCAAAAGTAAAACCCTTCAAAAGCCTATAAAAATAAACGCATCAATAAAATCATACAAGGGGTTATCCACGCACTCTACGTTAGTAGCTTCTAGCCTAATCAAATCAACAAAAGAGAATGAAAACACCTTTACTTTCGAATTTAAACCGACCAAATCCTCCCCCTCCATCTTGGAAATTGATGAAAATGACTACTACATCAATCTCGGAGGAGTTGGAAGCGTTCGAGGTTCATTCGACGATTTGAGTAATACTAATGACGCTTTGACGCTAGTTGCCGACATTAACGTAACTATCGGATTGTTACTACAGCGCTTGGGGCATACTAAGGAAGCAGAGGTTCATTTCGATAATTACATACAGGCGTCAAAAATTAAAAACCATGGATTAACTCTCATCAGCTATACGCAGTGTAAAATAGCCACAAGAGCCCCCTCTGATGCGTTGCTCCTTATCGAAAGCATTGTCAACACAACTAATATACTCGAACACGACTTGATAAATGAAATCCAAGTTTGTTTAAGTTTAATCACTAGCTTATCTAATAAAGCCGATGTAGAAAGTGTATTAAAAACATACAAGTGTATCGACCGCTCAATTCCGTCAGACCACAAAGAACTGAAGGCAACTTTACACTACAACCTCGGTAATTTTTTATCCGCAAGAAGTGAACTAAGCAAAGCAATACATCAATACAATAAAGCCGCAAAAATGAACCCAGATTACAAAAAAAGGGCTTACTGGCTGAAAGAAGTCGCTGGGTTATTATTCAGCGCAAGCAAGTATACAATGGCCTCTAAGTTCTATACAGCCGCTACCGACATCGAAGATACAGCAGAGAATGCAGTTTTACTGGCAGATAGCTTAATCTTCTGCGGACGTTTTGAGGAGGCATCTGATTTGCTCGACACCTACATTCCGAAACTTAAAGTAAGAAACTCTCTCTGGTGCCTAAAAAATTGGACTCTTGATCTACTAGTGAATGATTTAGGCATAAAGAAACAACAAATCGGTAAAGTTGCCACTACTAAGTTCATCGAAAATGCTAACGAAGACGAAATCATAGAATACATAGCCAAGACAAATGCTATATGCCCAGAATGCTGGTATTCATTAGCTCAAAAGTTTGTTAATGCTCAAGACTACAATAGAGCATGCATTAGCTACTTGCTTTCTGCATTTTCAGATGAACGCTACAGAAATACGTGGATGAACGCATTACAATGTGCCTACAACATAGAAGACCTAATTGCATTTTCTCATTTAATAGAAGTCATTGGTAATAAGTTTGGAAGTGAAGCTATTGGTGAGTTCTTCTCTAACATTCCTGTAGATACAAATGACAATTTTCATGAAAAATTAAGTGACGCTGCATTGCAGGTAATACAGCACTGTGAAGACTATAACAATGAACAAAAAGATAACACGTATGAAATTAGGTTTGGAGATAGCAAGTCAGTGAATACAATTGCACTAGAACGTCATTGATGTAATGAATGAGCAAATTTGGTCACTAAGCTCGAGGCTCTGCTTTAACTCAAGTAATCAGTGAAAGACTAATTTAGCGAAGTCACTGGCACGGCTTTGTCCAGAGTCTTCATAGACCTGACGTTTTACTCGTGGCACTTTTCTCAAAAAGTGCCAGCTAACTCAGATCTGCTCCATTCCTTCTCACCGAAAAAGTTTACTCGTCATATTGCAATCTAATCCCCAACACCTCTAATTAAGTTATTGATTACTAATTGAACTGGGATTGTAAAGGCTGCATTATAGGAGTATCAAAATCGGCTAAAGGCCGTATGAAAAGCGTTAGCTAAATAGGGGAAATATGAACATTTTAGAAAGTTTTTTGGTTGGGACAGCTTCTACAATTGTTGGTGGTATTGTTTTAGCCGTATTCTTCTTTTGGTTGCGTGAAAAATGCTTTGGCGTTGCTGATGTAACGGGCAAGTGGCACTTCAATATGATTACGGAAAAAACAGCATACAACCCATATAAAGGTATGGAATTGCGTTACGTTTGTGTTGTTTGGCGAGAAGGTAATCACCTATACGGTTCTGTTGAAAAGATCTATGAAAAATCTAGTACAGGTGAACGTGAATACGTCGGAAAAAATCGTTCTCGGGGTAAATTGACTGGTGCATATGAGAAAAACTATTTTAGCAAAGACAGAGTTCATATTCATATTAGTGAACAAGGTACTGGTCGTGAGTCAACTAACTATTTCACATTGACGGTTGAAAAGCGGTTGTTGGGTGGTAAATTCTGCTCGTTTGTCGCAGATCAAGAAGGGGCTTCTAGTTGGCAAAGAGAACCGTTTTAAGACTAGTGTATTTGTTATTGTCGCTCCCGATGATTGCCGTAGCGATCTTATGCTACTTGTTTAACTTTGGAAACGTGCGGCTTTATTACAAACAATGCATTAATGCCGCTCGTAAAAATAATAAAACGTATTCAAAAATACTAATTCAATGCCTTTACTTTGGCGAAGATAAACGAGGTCAAAGCCATTTAGGTGTAGATTACATTGGGGTTTTTAGAGCAATTTTGTCTATTGCAAGAGGTCAACTCCAGGGAGCTAGTACTATTGAACAACAGTTTGTACGAACGGTTATTGGGCGCTATGAAAGAACTTTGAAAAGGAAGTTGCTTGAGCAATTACTTTCTCATTTAGTTTGTTTAAGGCTTACTAAGCTTCAAATTGCAGAAAGTTACCTATCCATTGCTTTTTTCGGTACGCATATGCAAGGTGCGGTCTCGCTATGTGACCGATTAACCCCTAAATCTTATGATTTAAGTTTTTATGCTGGTGTTGTTGCAAGACTCAAGTACCCGCAACCGAAAAGGGAATCTCAAGCATGGGCTACAAAACATCTGAATCGAACAGAATGGATCATGCGCCAATATCATTCTGCTAACAAGCGTTTAAGGTTTCAAGATACTTATTCTAATCTAGATCGAGCACGTTAGACCTTGAACTCTAACGCGTCGATGTCCAAAAGTGATTCAGTGGATATGAAAAGCCAGATATCCACTGAATGATTGCTCTCTGAGCCGTAAACAACAACGTGCCAGGCTATATAGCTGGCACGTATGAATAGGCTAGTGTTGGGTTCGATCTAGTCCGTTATGATTCGCTGCATGCTGTCGTGAAGCTTATCAGTAACTTGGATTTTGTAGTCTGCCAAGTTATGCACCCTAAGGTCGGTAGGAATTCCGTTATCACGATAGACATTCAGTAACTTCCAATTACTCTTTCCACGTTCCAGTTGCACAAACGTCGATTGAGGAGCGCCTTGATAACTAGCGGCGACTTTGGTGTAGACGGTTACGCAAACCTTGAGACCTACTTGGTCTTTCTTGTATAGGATTTCATCGAGCCTAGTTTGAAGGTCTTTAAGTTTGCTATAGACCTCTTCAGGAGTCATGGTTCGTACCGATACTCGATGTTGGGCTAGCTCAAGGGCTTCTATTAACCCATTAATTTTCATGATCTTCATTTTAAGCCTCCTGATTCTGAGTTGCAGATCGGTAGTGCCTAAATTGACCTGCTATTCTTTGGATTGTGGCTGGTGGTACACCATGAAGATTCTGAGCCTGGGCACTTAGTTCAATTACCCCAACATCGACTTCTAACTCAATGACCATCCTGTCAGTCAGTTTCTGATAGAACTCAATTTCCCCAAGTTTAATAAATCTACTAATTAGAACAACATTTCGACCTAAGGCTAAATTTCGTTTGGTTTTTAGCTGACACCATGCATGTGCGTATCTGATAAGGCGAGGGTTGAATTGCTCAGCTTCGATTAGAACTGCATCCCTGTTTGATGCATATGCTTCTTTTCCTATGGCAGGGAGGCCAGGGAGAATAGTTAACGTTTGTTTTTTCACAAGGTATTCCTTTTTAAGTATTAATTAATATGCACTCTCCTTACACCTTCATTACGAAGTGAAATTGTTTTTTATTGTTTATTAATTGGTCAATTCATCTATGTTAGATCAGATAATTCGACTGCATTTGATGAGGAATCTATATGAGCAATAAATCTAGGTCAAGAGTTATTTTTGTTGAATGTCCTTAGTTTTCAATGATTTACTAATTACCCTGGTCGTAATCTATATCTAATCAGAAACAACAAGAGCGCGTCGAATTGCATGCTACAGCATCACTATTGTTTGTGTTGGCAGTTCTTCTGCCAACTTTGGCACATTAACTGCCAACGTTGACACATCAACTGACATTCTTGGCACATTGAGTGCCAGTTTAGACATGCACCTGTGATGGTTTTTAATTTCGATATTAACTCGCGAATGTTAATTAAAAAGCTCTAGTTGCTTGTGCTAACTGGCTAGGTTTATCTAAACATTTCATTTATATATGCAAATTTGAAGTTTCTAAAAATTGGTTATAACAACTACTAGATACGCACTAAAAAGTTCTAAGTGCGGATCCGTTTGATAAATTATAGGCTTTTTTCAACTGCATGATTTTCGTAAATTTTTCTGGTTTACATGAGGTTTTTCGCTAGCTAGTGTGCTCTCAAAACCACTAACGAGAATCAATCCGTGTTAAATCAAAAACTAAAATCAAAACGACGTTTAATCACGTTCTCCGACTTTGTTGATCTATTCAAATTGAGTGTTCGAAACTCCCATCAAAAATCGACAAGAAATGCCGATAATTCAAAACTGAACCAGCTAAACGGATACTTCGGTGAGTACGATATCGCGGAGATAAATCATGTCGATATCATTGAGTGGATCGCTTATGTTGAAGATGAAAAACAGTATGTAAATAAAACGATCAATGAGTATTTTCGTTTACTCAGAGCGGTATTTAATATTGCCGTAAATAACGGAAATATGCCTAAATCGCCGATGACAGGTATCAGGAATAAGGTAATCAGTGAGTATGATTCAGCTCGCCCATTCACATTGCAAGAGCTAAGAACCATAGAGAATACTCAAGCTCAATTTGAAGACGGGAAATTGCTCGCATTAACGATGGCATATAGCGGATGCCGTCCCTCAGAGGCGATTGCGCTAAGGGTATCGGATGTGGATCTAAAGAGTAATATTCTACGGGTGCAAAATGCGATGGTTTTGGAGGAGTTTAAGTGTACTAAGACTAAGGGGTCAGAACGCAAGATTCAGATCAATGAAAAATTAGGCGTTATTCTTCGTAAGCAACTTAGCAACGCCGAGGCTAACAAGCTGGTTACTATTGAACGTAAGGGAAGAGATGGGAAGAGCCGTAAAAAAGAGAATGGTGTTTTTCTATTTACGGATCAGAACGGAAACCACTTCAAGGATGTAAAGACTTACACTCAGAAATTTTGGACAAGATTCATGAAGCAAGCAGATAAATTACATCTGACAACATATTGTGAATCTATCGAGGCTCGTGGCATATCGCAAATGCGCCATACGTTTGCCAGCCATGCTCTGACAGCAGGAGTGAACAAAGATTGGTTAGCGAAGACGATGGGGCACGCTGATACCGAAATGGTTGATAAGATTTACGCTGAATGGATCGTCGAAGATGGAACCGATCAAACAAAGATATTAGATCTGCATTTTAATAAGAAAACCAACAGCGCGACAAACGCTAGCTCGTTTGAGATGGTTGCATGATGAACTGCTCAAATTACTCAAAAACCCCATACATTGAAGACCTGTTTATCAACAATGGTGAATTCGGAATCGAGCGAAGGATATACCTGACAAGGAGTTGCTATGAACAGCATTCATTTGTTCTTTAGTGTCGCTAATTTTACGTATAGCCAAGCAGATAGAAAAGCGTTAAATAACTCACTTGCACACTCTTTGCGTATCCGTTTTCAGCAAGTGAAAACACTCGAATGGCGTAGCCAGTTTGCTCATCATAACCTTATTACACGTTACGGTAAGACAGAACAATTGGAGCAACTCGATCTTGAGGAAAGAAAAGATATTTTGATAAACCTTTTGCCTGAACCTCGTGTAGCAAACCGCGAAGTAAAGCTAAAGAAAAGAGCAGAATCGAAACGTAAACTAAAGGAATCGATAGCATCAGAAAGAAAGCGAGCAAATAACCGTGCCGCTGATTTAATGCAGCGATGGCTCAATGTAAGCAATGGCGATGCTATTCCACCAAGCTGGTGGAGAAGCCTAAATGAAAATCCGCCGCCAATGGCGAGGCACAAGCAGCGAATGAAAATGCTCACTGAGTATTTTGATTTACATAATGAGCTATGTGGATCTGAACCAAGATCTAATCAGGCGTATCTACAAGAGGTCGTTTTCAAAATTCCACATCGATGGAAAATTGATACGGGTGTTATTCCGTTGGAACAATACTCCGAAATGGTAACGGCGTTCTATGAAGAATATTTTCCCGATTATGATGTAACACTAGTCTTAAGTCATCATGACGAAAGGTTACTTAATACGGATACTGGTGCTCATTGTCATGTGTACGTCTCTACGCTAAATGAACAAACTAAGAAACGTGATTTACTAAAACAGCAGCGTATCGAAACAGCGAAATTTCAACGTTCGTTCGGCCCAGTGCATAGGACTGAGTTACTGCCTTTTGATGGAAAACTGCAAGGCTGGCAGGTATCTAACTCGCAATTTGAATTTGATAGGATGTTTTACTCGTTTGTGAATGCTCGCTATCTGAATAGCCTCGGTATATCGGCAGAATTTTGCCCTGAAGCTGAGCGACGTTCACAGCAGCGTAGAGCCATGAATATTCAATCGACGCTACCCAAGGCACAACGCAGCTTTAACCTTGAGAGTATGGTTAAAGAAGAAGTCGCAAACGAACGAAAGGCGTTAGCTAAGATTCAACAATTACTGTCTTCGACAGAGAATCAATTAGCGAAGAAGCAAGATGCGTTACTCATGGTGCAAATGAAACATGCTGAAGAGTTGGTTCGATTTGATATTGAGACAAAACAGAGAAACGACAAGCTATCTTTCTTGGATACCGAAATCAACGCCAAAGCTCAGGAGCTTACGCAAGTTAAAGCTGCTCTGGTACTCATGAGGAGCCAGTTGGCAGAGGTCACTACGAAAGTTAAAACAACGATAGTGGCGTTGGTTGAAGCTAGTTTTATGCGGCTAGTGATGAAAGCAAACAAGAGACCTGCATTGGTTGAAAAGTTCACCAGTATGTTTCTCGACAACCTCAATGAAAACCTACCAGGTTTTTTGCAGCCACTAGCACTTTCTGCTCAATCTCTAATGACCAGTGAGAAAGCGGAGAAAGTCTTTCGAGCTTCCATTTCAGAGAACGAACTTTCCTAACTAAAACCTGTCTTTTTTAACCATACCTAAAAGAGACAGGTTGCTCCTCACAAATCTCCATTTAAAAAACAGTTTAAAATAGACACTATTTTATAGACGGTTTAAAGTAGACAAAATGCCATTTTAGGGACATAGAAAATGATAAGAGCTTATTTAAGAGCCTCAACTGATGAGCAAGACTCTTCTCGTGCTAAGCAGGAGTTACGAGAATTTGTTAAATCCAAAAATCTACAGATTGCGTCTTTCTACCAGGAGAATATCTCTGGTACAGCAGCCGAGCGCCCTCAGCTAGATCGACTCATTGAAGACTCTGAAGATGGTGATGTTCTATTGATTGAAAAAATGGACAGATTGACCCGCTTGCCATTCCAAATTTGGGAAACACTGAAAGCGCGAATCAAAGCTAAAGGAATATCAATCGTAGTTGTCGATCAACCTATGACTCATCAATCTTTATCTGATGTTGATGTGTCAGTCTCGGCAATTCAGCAGGCGTTAACAAACTTCATGTTGGATCTCGGTGCAGCAATGGCTCGTGATGATTATGAAACGCGCCAAAAGCGTGCCCAGCAAGGTATCGCTAAAGCGAAGATAGAAGGACGCTACAAAGGACGACCTGTTAACGCAGAGACCGCACAAAAGTGCCGAACTGTTCATTTGCTAGTTTCTGACGGTGAAACCGTCAGTGCTGCATGTAAAGCACAGGGTGTAGGTAGAGCAACTTATTACAAGTACCTATCCGCCCAAGGCTGACGGCTCTAATATACTCTTTAGCGTATAAACAGAAAATATACGCCATAGAGTATATGAGGATTTGAATTACTGGGTAAAAGGAAGATAGAAGATGTACGTGAGTGATCCATCATCGTTGGCAAACTGGATGCGAGAAGCAAGGCAAAACAGTGGATTGACACAAAAGCAGGCTTCAGAGTTAAGCGGGCTAAGGCAAGCAACGATATCTAAAATCGAAAATGACCCAGCATCTTGCACGATCGAAACCTTGTTACGCCTGGCTAGAATCTATCAATTAGAGCTTCACCTGTTGCCAAAGCTGGCTAAGGGCGAGAACTATACGCACGAAGTTTCCAAGCTGGATTGGTAAGGTATTGCACCATCAGTAGTTCAGAAGAAATCAAGTAAATTCAATTTGGATTATAGATGCAGGTATAGTCCTTGTTGATTACAAAGCGCATCTGAAGCTTGACCTACAATGAACTGTAAGAGCAAGTAGGGAAAGGAGCCACAAAGGGAGCCTGTAAGCGCGAAGATTGCGAAAAAAACCGAGCTGTTAATTTACTTGTGTCTGACAGTGAAATAGCCAGTGCCATATGTAAAGTATATGGCATAAGTAGAGCAACGTATTATAAATTCCTATCTGCTCAAAACTGATAAGAACAGCACGATATGAAAAGTTGAAACCATAAATCATCATACTCGTATGTTACTGTTTTACCGCGTTCTTTTTTTCACTCGACTAACGTTAGGCTGCTATTTTTCATTGAATCAGCTTGATCTGAATCAAGGTGAATATTGATGCTTTTGATAACCTTGAATTAATCAACAAAGGGAGTCGTTATGAAAACTAAAAAGAGCCAAAAACCAAAAGTAAAAATCCAGATTGTACCTTTCAAGAAAAGAAACAATGATCCAATGTCAAAACGTAAAACGTTAGGATGTTGGGGACCTTCACCTGATGATGGTTACAATCAGTGTTAATTTTTTAGATGGACACATACTTCTTAGGGCGCACACAACGCGCCTTTTCTTATGATGAATAAATTTGTAGTAAGAGACCTTGATGGTTACCAAATAGCAATAGATACGCATAATAATAACTGTTTTGAAATAAACGAAATAGTTTTTGATCTTCTTGATAGAAAATCGAGATGTGCGGATTATGTTGCCTATATTTCATTGAAATATGAAATTAGTGAAGAGGAAGTAAAGAAGCTTGAGGTGGATATAATGGAAGCTTTGGATGGATCATAAAAAGCTGAGGGAAGAAGCTCTAATCAATGAAAAGCTAATTATGGCTAGTTTAGAGCTGACAGAGGTATGTAATCTTAGTTGCCTACATTGCTATATACCCAAGAAAAAAACGGTGTTATGTATTGATAAAGCTAAGAAAATAGTAGATAAGTTGCACGGAATGGGTGTTGTTTACTTGACTCTTACAGGTGGAGAGATCTTTTCTTATAAACATTTCTTGGAAATTTACTGCTATGCAAAATCTAAAGGATTCATTATTAGTTTAATGACCAATGGAACTTTATTAAATGCTAGGATAAAAGACACTTTAAGTAAATATAAGCCATTTGAAGTTAGTATTACGGTGTATGGTCTCAATCCTAATGATTACATAGCGTTCACAGGTAAAAACGGATATGGCAATCTAGTAGACGGACTCAATTATTTCAGCTCTGAATTAATTCCTTTTAGTTTAAAAACCGTATTAGTCAAATCCAATTATTCACCAGCGATCTCTGGTTTATATGAAGACTTGGCCAAAAAATATGGAAAAACCATGACTTACGATCCCATTATATTTGGCAGGAAAGATGGAGACACCACTAGCATAAATGAGCGTTTATCTGCGAGTGAAATAGCTAAATTTGAAGAATCATTTATCGATAGTAAAGATTTTTGGAAAAAAGCTGTTTCTGAACGAACAAATGAAACATCAATTAGATGCGGAGGGGGATTAAGTAGCTTATCAATAGACTCCACAGGCTGTGTTAGCATATGTTCTCTTAATGTTAAAAATAAGTTTGACTTTTTAGCTAATTCTGATGGGCAAGTAATTAATTTCTTGAAAAGTTCTCACATAGAAATGCAGAAGAGATTTAAGAATAGCCCTTGCTATGAATGTAAATCAAAGTCTATCTGTAGATGGTGTTCAGCTTATGCGTATTTAGAAAACAACTCGCATATTAATCCTATACCTTTCTTTTGTAATCTGACTGATACTAGGGTAAAAACATTTGCATAGTTTAAATGCTGCAACCATTGAAATTATAAGTAAATGCAATTTCGATTGCATTCATTGTTATTTAGATAATAAAAATAAGGAATCCTTAACACTGAATGATTGGTTTTTAGTAATATCCAATCTAATTAAATTGGGAATTAAAAAACTAACAATTACAGGAGGAGAACCGTTTCTACACACTAATTTTAGTGAGATTTATAACTTTGCTTATGATTGCGGGATGGAGATTAATGTATTTACGAATGGATCATTGCTCTCAGATAAAATTGTTTGTTTTTTTGAGGTGAGTCCACCAAAGTTAATATCAATATCTATTTACGGCAAAGACCAAAAGCAATATTCAGAATTTACTAAAGTAAGAAGTAATGTTTTTGATAAGGTGATGCTTAATGTCAAAAAGCTTCAAGCAAAAAAAATCAATTTTCAGCTAGGGATAACACCGTATAAAAACTCAGTCGATGATGACTGGATATATTTTGTAAGTGAAAATAAAATTAATCTAAATACTTATATGATCCCTAGTTTGAAATGGCAGTCCAATTTGGACTGTCGACTAACTCCAAATGAAGTCATTGCTGTGGAGAATAAACTGAAGCAGCCAAGAAAAGTAACAACAACACCATTAAATTATAGTAATCCAGATTATTACAAAAAGTGTAGCGGAGGTATTAGTTCTATCTTCGTTGATCCCAAAGGTTATGTGTCTATGTGTGCTATAAACAGGAGTGACCAATTAAATATTCTTAGTGATGACCTTGATTATGTAAGAGTAGCGCTAAAAAAGGAAAACCAGAAAGTCAAAGATAGATACTTCAACAGTCCTTGTGGTACTTGTAAATATAACGCTGGTTGCCGAAATTGCCCAATGTACAGTGAACTAGAGGGTGATATAGATGGGCGAAATCAGTATTTGTGCTCATTATTGGCTGCAAGGAAAACCTAGAAAAAGCAGCACTAAATGATCTGAATTTATAATCTGGACACTGAGTTTAATGAGAACAACGGCTATAAAGATGGAATTGTATCCTTGAATAGAATCTAGTTACAACGTGATCACCCGTACTTTTCAAGACTCACTTATGGATGTAGAATCCAATGTGATTTAATGATGAGAATCTGATTTTTCTATTTTCGACGGAAAAACCTCCATTCAGTCAAAGACTTTGATTTTTATAGGTTTCAGTGTAGATAGTTTTCAAATCCCTATCTCTCCGCCAC
>NZ_JBNGCJ010001055.1:0-827 GCF_049974785.1 Vibrio genomosp. F10 str. 9ZD137 | reverse complement strand
ACAGCTAACAGCTAACAGCTAACAAATTTTGAAGGTTGGTACTATCTGTATCAACCTTTTTTGTACGTTCGAATACCCTCACTAGAGGATATTTTACATTTGAGCGAAGGGATTATTCTTTCTGCTGAGAAGGTAGTGTGGTGTTTATAAGCATAAATGAGCACTGACGACGAAAGCGGAAAGAAAAGTCGCCAACACAAACTGGAAATATAAAAAAACGGAGCCCATGAGGACTCCGCTTTTCTTATGAGAACGCTAGTTATAGCATTACTTCTTAGTAAGTTTCTCGCGGATACGAGCTGACTTACCAGAACGCTCACGTAGGTAGTACAACTTGGCACGACGTACTGCACCACGGCGTTTAACTTCGATGCTATCAACCATTGGAGAATGTGTTTGGAATGAACGCTCAACACCTTCACCGTTCGAGATTTTACGAACAGTAAATGCAGAGTGTAGACCACGGTTACGAATAGCGATTACAACGCCTTCGAAAGCCTGTAGACGCTCACGGTCGCCTTCTTTTACCTTAACTTGAACTACTACAGTGTCACCTGGAGCAAATTTAGGTAGGTCTGATTTCAGTTGCTCTTCTTCAAGAGCCTTGATGATGTTACTCATTTTTTAAATTCCTAGAATAAACTGATACTTAATAAAATAGGTTACTGCTTACTTTTTACTAGAGCGATACGCCTTAATAAATTCGGCCAGTAATTGTTCCTGTTCGTCAGTCAGAGCTAGGTTTTCCAAGAGCTCTGGTCTTCTAAGCCAAGTACGGCCTAGCGATTGTTGTAATCGCCAGCGACGAATGTCCTTGTGGTTACCCG
>NZ_JBNGCJ010001054.1:0-270 GCF_049974785.1 Vibrio genomosp. F10 str. 9ZD137 | reverse complement strand
TGGTTCACAGGTTAAGCCTAGGTTATGTTCCATAGCGATTTCTGCAGCCATACATACTTGCTCAGGGCTTCCACCCATAAGCTCAGCAAGGCCAGCAGCAGCCATAGAGCAAGCCACACCGACTTCACCTTGACAGCCGACTTCGGCACCAGAGATAGAAGCATTACGTTTATACAAACCGCCGATAGCACCCGAGGCTGCAAAATAGCGTGTGTAATCTTTTTCGGTCACGGTTTGAATGAATTTATCGTAGTAGATCGGAAGAGCGGT
>NZ_JBNGCJ010001053.1:0-865 GCF_049974785.1 Vibrio genomosp. F10 str. 9ZD137 | reverse complement strand
GCAGAGCCACTAATAAAAGTAGCGGGTGGCGTTGTACTGGCATGAATCAGTGCGACCAGTTTTTCGGTAGTATTCCAACGACTGTGGCAGATCTTCTCTTTTTGAGTTTTTGACCAACGTTTATCTGCGATGGGTTCACCTGCGAGATTAATAATGGCATCAAAATCATTAACATCTTGGAGGTCGTCAAGTGAGGTTAGAAAGGCGATATTTTTATTGCTAATGTGGGAAAGCTTTTTTTTGGCATTGCCGACATCACGAGTCACCACGACTATTTGGTGGGTAATTAAATGTTTGAGTAACTCTCGGCCGATAAAGCCGGTTCCACCTGTAATCAATAGTTTCATTTTTCCTCCTTAACTGATTGAGTATAGTCACAATGTGATGAACGACATACCTTCAATTCATTTATACGGCTAATAGATGACAATAGGACAAAAAAGACGAGTTATATCTCCATTGCGTTAGTTGTATCACACCTCGGGTGAATTCTATTTACCATGATTATAAAATACAGTTGTGTCATGGAGATAGAATGAACGGCTTAACCACATTACTTAAATCAATGTTTGCAAGCTTTAGAGATCTTTTACCGATTATTTTGGTGGTTGTTTTTTTTCAGCTCGTTGTACTTCAAGAACCATTACCTAATTTGATGTCGATTTTATTTGGACTGGTTCTGATTGTGCTAGGTCTAACTTTTTTTATCTTTGGTTTGGAGATGGGGTTATTTCCTATTGGTGAGTCAATGGCCCAAGCGTTTGCAAGAAAAGGGAGTGTCTTTTGGCTGTTAGCTTTTGCGTTTTGTCTTGGGTTTGGTACGACCGTTGCTGAACCTGCTTTGACGGCAGTTGCCAATGAAGCA
>NZ_JBNGCJ010001052.1:0-2125 GCF_049974785.1 Vibrio genomosp. F10 str. 9ZD137 | reverse complement strand
CCGTTGTTGGTTATTTCTGTCATGTTGATGGTTTCTGCGGTTCGAGCGACCAGCCTAGACTTGCGCCACCAAGATGATTACATAGAACCTACGATTAATATTGAAGAACTGCCAGATATGGATCCTTGGTCTTCGGAAGGTATCGCACTGGCTCGGTTTGAAAAAGAGAAAGATGCGGCACAACAAGCGGCAGAACTTGAACGTGAGGCTTACAGCGTGCTCATGAATGTGAAAAAAGAGATCCGCGCCTATGTTCTTGAACAAGGTGCCAAAATGGATGAGCATAAACTTCCGGTACGGCTCCAACAAACACTTGAAGCGGCACAAAGTAACCTAAGTGCCGCTCAAGCGAAAAAGATTGAGTTGTCTGAACAAGCACAAAAAGCTCGAATAGCGTTCGATCAAGTGGTCGCAGATCTGCCACTCGTTTGAGCATCGCCATGACGCGATCCATTCATTTTAGATTGATGTTAACTATCTAAAACTTGGCACTTACCCTAACGCCAAAAGGCTCACATTGCTGTGAGCCTTTTTTCATTCCACCAATCTAAAGTGGATTATTTAAATAGCTGAATAGACAACACTATTTACTGACGTCAATCATATCGTTGAAATATTCCACTTGCTCTGTCATGGATAGACCTTGATTGCTAGCACCAAGCGTCCACATGAAGAAGCCGCCATAGCCGTTGTCTTTCTGCCATGCTGCTCGCTCTAGGTTATTATCACGAGTCTCAACAAAATTGCCATCTGGTCCCCATTGGCTGTTAATCGTATTGCCTAAAACAATTTTCGATTTGTCTCCAATGTGTCTCGCATAGTTCTCCATTGCCACTTTATAAAGGAAGTTTTCACCTGCGTCGTAAGTCATCACGTTGAAGAAATCAAAGTCATGCTTCGTGTCTTCTAATAGATCAATCACTTCACCATGGTGAGATGAACGACCAGATGGTTCAATGTAAGAACAATGTTCAAATACACTGTCATCCTCGCACTCAACTGGGTCTGCGCCTACGTGGTAAGTGGTTAAAGAGAGAACTTTTCTATCGCCTACCTTTTGACGGACCAGTTTTATCAGCGCCGCGAGATCTTGGTTCTCTTTGTCGGTGATTCGAGCCGCTTTTTCGAAGTCGAAATCCAAACCATCAATTTGAACATAACCCGCTAATTGGTATTTACTGTAATCACAGTCACCATTCCAATCTGTTGCCAAACATTCGCCCACAACCTCTTCAGGCTTCAGGTCTTTCTTGTAAACAGGGAATGGTGTATTGGCTAACTCTACCAGACCGTTGGCGACCGCTTCTCGGCTTTGCTCTGTGCTGATTGCCGACCAAATACCTTCATACGTCTGACCACCGAATGCAACCATCATAGTGGCATTGCTGTGCTCATGTTTTAAGGTCGTCCACGACAAGTACTGAGAAGGCATCCAATCTGAATTATAATTAGGCACTGAGACCATACCATCTGAGATAGTAATATTACCGCTGGCATCCCACTGACCAAATGACAACAAG
The DNA here is from genome assembly GCF_049974785.1 of Vibrio genomosp. F10 str. 9ZD137. Classification (NCBI taxonomy): domain Bacteria; kingdom Pseudomonadati; phylum Pseudomonadota; class Gammaproteobacteria; order Vibrionales; family Vibrionaceae; genus Vibrio; species Vibrio genomosp. F10. The sequence continues at coordinate 605 of NZ_JBNGCJ010001052.1, read as the reverse complement.
TAGCCATCGCCTTTCGAATTAAACAGTTCTTCGTAGTCGTTTAATCCCCATGATGTGAGGTAACTGATTGATCGGTCTGGGTTACCCACTAGGCTACCGCCACCGCCGCCACTGGTACTTTCTTCCACAGTAATGTTCGATGGTGCAGAAGTCTGCTCTTGGTTCGCAGTGTTCACCGCTTTAGCTGAAATAGCGTAACTGCCCGACTGAGCGCCTAACCATTCGTATTCGTAAGGGGCCTCTGTGTCTTTAAATAGCGTGTTGCCATTTGATATAAAGGTTACCGACGCAATATCACCTTCGTAGCTCTTCGCATCCGCTTTCATTGCAATAGCGCGCCCTTCAACGAAACTTGAACCATCTGCTGGTGAAGAGAGTGAGACCATCAGATCTTTGTCGGTGATTGCGATAGACATCGGCGCGGTTTCTGCGCTTGCCTCTTGATCATCATAAGCGACAACCGTGAGTGTGTATTGGCCTTCTTTTTGTGCCGGTATCGTAATGGTATACACATCATCATCCGAAGGGGTTGTCGACGTTTTCACCACTTTACCGTTCAGCTTTACTTCAACACGCTCTACTTGGGTATCGTCTGTCGCCTCGAC
>NZ_JBNGCJ010001051.1:0-833 GCF_049974785.1 Vibrio genomosp. F10 str. 9ZD137 | reverse complement strand
TCTTCCGATCTAAATCCATCAAGGGATTGCTATGGCGCTGCTGATTTCTGTGCCCATTATTATTGTGCTTATGCAGACTCAACGGATTCTGGACATGATGAATGTCGATGCATTAATGGCTGAAAAAACGAACGGCTATATGTTTGCGGTCATCTTTGCGGTGCCCGCTTTTCTACTTTTTCAGGCTCTGCGTAGCTACACAGATGGATTAGCACTCACCAAACCGGCCATGGTGATTGGTTTTATCGGGCTATTAGTTAACATTCCACTTAACTGGATTTTTGTGTACGGTAAGTTTGGTGCGCCCGCATTAGGCGGTGTGGGCTGTGGCGTCGCCACTGCTATCGTGTACTGGTTAATGCTCGCGATGCTACTTTTCTATGTTGTGACGTCGAAACGCCTCGCCCACATACAGCTATTTGGCCAATTTCATCGACCACAACCGAAAGCACTAATTCGTTTATTTAAACTCGGTTTTCCTGTTGCGGCCGCGATGTTCTTCGAGGTCACCCTGTTTGCCGTTGTTGCACTTTTAGTCGCACCATTAGGGGCTCTTGTGGTGGCGGCTCATCAAGTCGCTATAAATTTCTCTTCACTGGTGTTTATGCTACCCATGAGTATTGGTGCTGCGGTGAGTATCCGAGTGGGTCATATGTTGGGACAGAAAAACATCGAAGGTGCGATGATCGCATCTCGTGTGGGCATTATTGTAGGACTTGTACTGGCCGTATTTACCGCTGCGCTAACGGTCGTATTTAAAGAGAACATTGCCTATTTGTATACTGATAACAAAGCGGTTATCACGATTGCGATGCAGCTTTTATTGTTTGCGG
>NZ_JBNGCJ010001050.1:0-15471 GCF_049974785.1 Vibrio genomosp. F10 str. 9ZD137 | reverse complement strand
TGTTTCAAAAGTAATACGAATAAACCCGATAATACTGGAATCATGCATAACAGGCTCGACGAGTTGCTGACGACCTATTCTTGCTGTAGATAATGGCGTATCAAGTCCGAGCACTTCTCTCGCCGTCAGTGCCTCATCGCTTGCAGCGAGTTTAATACCTTCGGTGCTGTAGAGTGTAGCGTCAAAGACCAGCGGGTTTTGCGCGAGTTGATTGGCGAGTGTTAATAGCTTCTCTTGATCTTCTTGCATCACCATTTCAGCGGCGGAAAGCGACGCTTGAGAGATTAATATCTTGGTGAGTGTTTCGAGTTGATTCTGTTGAATTCGTTCATTGCCTTGGCTTATTTTGACGCTATTGATGGCGATAACGGAAACCATGGCAAGCAGCATAAGCACAGCGATGGCCTTAACTGCTACTCGAAATGAAAATAATGATTGATTCATGGTATTCCTAAACAGAATTATTTTGCGTTCGTTAATATTGATACTTGCGTTTTCAAATTGCAATAGGGTAACGTTATGGAGTTATTTTAAGGATTAAAATATGGATACGTTAAAGACTCTACCAATCAGGCGACACACGACTCTTTTGAAGCGACTACCTGAAACTCGCTTTTCAAATCAGCAGGATAAAGCTAAAGCGAATTGGATTATCTTTGCTTCGCACCTTTCCCCTCAATATTTTGACGACATTGATACCTATACGGGTACATACACTCGAATTGTTGAAACTTGGAAAGTGGGTCATTACGAGGTGGCTTTGATGTCAGGAGCTCTGACTCAAGCACATCAAGATATCATTATTTCATTGGGGTTAGATTTTGCCCTTTTAGATGAACTCCCAGATATTTCTAGCCCTGGTTTGATCGTCATGGATATGGATTCAACCGCGATTCAAATCGAATGCATTGATGAGATTGCGATATTGGCAGGAGTGGGAGAAGAAGTGGCGGAAGTCACCGAACGAGCAATGCAAGGGGAACTCGATTTTGAGCAAAGTCTCCGTCAGCGAGTGGCTAAGCTAGCGGGGGCGAATGAATCTATTTTGGAATCTGTTCGTCAAAGCCTCCCGTTTATGCCAGATTTAAAAGAGCTAGTGACGACATTGAATGCATTAGGTTGGAAAACCGCCATTGCCTCAGGAGGATTTACCTATTTTTCTGATTATTTGCGCCAGGAGTTAAACCTTCATCATGCTCAATCTAACACCTTAGAGATTGTTGATGGCAAGCTAACAGGCCAGGTTATCGGTGATGTGGTTTCAGCTCAGACGAAAGCGGACATTTTATTTGAGCTGGCTGAAAAATATGACATCGAGATTCATAATACTGTTGCCGTGGGCGATGGGGCGAATGATCTGGTCATGATGAATGCGGCAGGGCTGGGTGTGGCTTACCATGCTAAACCTAAAGTAGAACAAGCTGCTCAGACTGCGGTTCGATTTGCCGGTCTTGGTGGTGTGCTGTGTATCCTATCTGCGGGTTTAGTCAAGCAACAAAAACTGAGCTGGCAGGCTAAGCCTTAATATTTCGTTGTTATTGGTGTGAACTAGGAATCGCGAGGGGAAATATCTTCGCGATTGCTTTTTCTAGTTGGCCTTGTTTTCTGTAGATTAAGGTTTTCTATAGATTAAAATGTCCTCTCTATATAAAGCTATTTATGCAGCCCCCACGTTGTCTCCACGAACCTACTTTGTTTTAGCGAACCGACCTTGTCTTCACGAAACTATTTAGTCAGCTCGAGTCTGACCAATACTTCCTCAGTAATATCAACGATTTCTCCGTAACCAACAGTAGCGCTAATTTCCTTTTCTAGTTTTCTTGCTTGATGCATGCTGATTTGGGTCAGTTCTTCAATATCCTGTTTAAGCAGGCTGGTTAAAGGTTCAAATATTGGAGCGCCGGATACTCTGAGCACGTAGAAATCTCCGACGGCCATTGCCTTCTTAATGAAAATTAATCTTTCTCTGATGTTCTCAAATTCACTGCTGAGTTTAGTCTGTAGTGATTGAATACGATGACCAAAAATGACGGCTGAGATGTAAATCTCATGGTATTGAGGGATAGCGCCTTCAATACGTTTCATTGGTACAGAAAGCAGTGTATTCATTCGGCCTTTGTAAATCGGTTCTAATGAAAATTGCTTCGCAATACCGAGGCGAGCCATTAACATCAAGTGAGGTGGAAGAGGATAATTAACACCAATCACCATTGGTACTAATGATCCTTTGATTTTCTCAACAAAAACAGGATTGCTCACCATTTTATCAAGCAGAATGTTATGCAGCCCTTCAAGCAATTCATTGCTGGGTAACAACTCTTTCTTTTTGGGTAGCTTAGCCTGATTATGTTTGATCAATCGATCAAAGAACGCGATCGTACTTAAATTACTCGTCGACTCATCAATGCTGAGTTGAATCTTTAAGTTGTCTGCACTAACTCGAATAATATGGTATTGAACGTCACTCAGTGGCAAGGACTTATCGTATAGTTGAAGCTCACGTAGATTGATGCTGCATGCTTCATTCGCTCGTAGTTCGCTAGGTTTATCTAATTGAATGCTCAAGCCATGTTTGGATAGATCGATGGTATGTCCAGTAATTGGGCTGTCTAGATCGATGGTTAGCTCAATGGGCGATTTAAAATGATAGCGAGGCTCTTTACGGCGAGATTTTGCATCAAAGTAGATAGAGGTCGGGTTTCCGGTGACACGACGAGTGTGCCTAAATCGATTGAGTGCTTTACTCGGTAGTTTCGGTTTCTCAGTAAAAAGATAATCAGCTGCGGAATCTGTATCGGATATTTCCTGGAGAATGCCGCAGTGAGACAGTGGCTCAGTGTCAATACCTAACTCATTAGCGTGCTGTGATAGCTGTTGACATTCTGGATCTGAAAGCTCAAAAATAGAGAGCTTAAACGCCTTCCAGCTCTTTCTTTTCGCCCCAACATGCCAAAATAACTGGCGTTCTTCTCGGGTTGCTTCTGGCATCATCATTGAAAAAAACAGTGACTTTCCATCATGGTCATGAGTAAACGAATAAATGGTATTGCTACAACCACGGATTCCTTCTGTGGTTAACAAGGACATGCGCTGCTCGTGGAACAAAGATCCGAGGGCTTGCTGGTTTCGTTCGTCTTGCCAGTAGTTCCAAATGGGTAAGTTGTTCTCAGTCATCAAGACGAGCTTCAATTCATTGCCACTAAAAAACACCGGTAAATTACAGGTGTGTTTTAAATAGGTATGTTCGTAACCACGGGTGCGGGCGCGAATGATCTTATCTTGATTATCGTGACGCACTTTTTGTGCACTGTTCTGCAGCGATTCTTCAATGACTTTATCGACAACGTCGGAATCTGACAATTTGAGGGTTCGAATGAATTTAACGGCGTCATTTTCATAGCTATCGTCAATACCGACAATTCGGTAATCGAGCGGAAGATGGATATCTTCTACTTCAGAGGATTTTTGTAATTCAACAAATGAAACACGGATCAGTTCGCCCAGTTTATAATTAAATGCCGTTGGCACTTTGAACTTTGCACCGGAAGGCGACAGGTCGATACTTACGGCGTGAACAATCTGTTTGTTTTGTAGTTGAATCTCTACTTGAGAATACACCTTGAGACGGTTTTCTTGTCGCTTCAGGTCATACCCTAGAGTGATGGGTTCAACATGAAAAGGGGTGCTTTCAGCCGACAACTCTTTTTGAGTGGGAACCCCATTTTGTTTCATCACCCGAAAATTATTTTTGGTGTTGATCAGCGCTTCCCAAACGCCTTCAGTATAGCCTCTGAATTTTCTAACATTTTTGTGGTATGCGTTAAAGGCAACATCATCCAACCAGTGCTTCAGTCCGTCGAGTTCATATTCTCGGCATTCGCCCTGAACTCGTCCACGTAAGTCGATGGGTTTGGTACAAGGGGCCATCACCCGGTTCAATTCCATCTTGACCAGCAACTTAGCCGACGGGGATTCATCTTCTGTCATTTGAGATAAAAGGTAGTCGAAATCCTCCGAATGATAAGCGGGGATGAGTCTCTCTGCGATAGATAGAATTTCAGATTGCTGCATAGTTTTCTGTTAAAGTACTCCGTTGCAATAACATCGACAGATTTACCAAAATCTTTAGCCTTTATGTTAATTTGGCTGACGATTATATAATGTTAAAAATCACTTAAGATGTCACATAATTTAACAAAGGGTTCCATAGTTAGTTTAACAAAGGGTTCCATAGTTAGTTTAGTAAATTATGTGTTGTCAGTTTAGTAAATTGAGGAAACATGGCTAAGGCAAAGCGTGCATATGTTTGTAATGATTGTGGTGCGGATTTCCCTCGCTGGCAAGGCCAGTGTAATGCGTGTGGCGCTTGGAATACGATCACCGAGATTCGTATAGCGGCTTCACCAACGGTCGCTCGTAATGAGCGCTTGTCTGGTTATGCAGGAGCAGGTTCCGAATCAAAGGTGCAAGTTCTCTCTGAAATCGACTTGCAAGAAGTTCCACGATTTAGCAGCGGTTTCAAAGAATTTGATCGTGTACTCGGTGGTGGTGTGGTGCCTGGTGCCGCGATTTTGATTGGTGGTAATCCTGGGGCAGGTAAATCTACATTGTTACTTCAGACAATGTGTTTGCTTTCTGCTCAAATGCCGACGTTATACGTAACGGGCGAGGAGTCATTGCAACAAGTGGCTATGAGGGCTTCTCGTTTAGGATTGCCTAAAGAACATTTGAAGATGCTGTCAGAAACCAATGTCGATAAAATTTGTCAAATCGCCGAAAAAGAGCAGCCGAGAATTATGGTGATCGATTCCATTCAGGTGATGAATGTTGCCGATGTACAATCTTCGCCAGGCAGTATTGCTCAGGTGAGAGAGTCTGCGACCATGTTAACGCGTTACGCTAAGCAGAATAACGTTGCCGTGTTTATCGTGGGCCATGTGACCAAAGACGGTACGCTAGCGGGTCCTAAAGTACTTGAGCATATTATTGATTGTTCGGTGTTACTTGATGGTGGCGCTGATAGTCGCTTTAGAACCATGCGCAGCCATAAAAACCGTTTTGGCGCAGTTAATGAGTTAGGCGTATTTGCGATGACTGGGCAAGGCTTGAAAGAGGTGAGCAACCCGTCGGCTATCTTTTTGTCTCGCGGTGAAGAAGAAACGTCAGGCAGTTCAGTCATGGTGGTCTGGGAAGGCACTCGTCCACTTTTAGTGGAAATTCAGGCTCTTGTCGACTATTCACAGCTGGCTAACCCAAGAAGGGTGTCTGTTGGCTTGGATCAAAATCGACTGTCACTACTGCTAGCTGTATTGCATAAGCACGGCGGTTTACAAATGGCCGATCAAGATGTGTTTGTCAACGTCGTTGGTGGCGTGAAAGTGGCGGAAACCAGTGCCGACTTAGCGCTGGTGGTGGCATTGCTATCTAGCTTTAAAGATAGACCGTTGCCAAAAGATGTCGTTGTCTTTGGTGAGGTGGGGCTTGCAGGAGAAATTCGCCCTGTACCCAGTGGGCAAGAACGCTTAATGGAAGCGTTTAAACACGGTTTTAAGCGAGCGATTATTCCCGCGGCGAATATGCCGAAAAACGGCATCCAAGGTATGCAGCTCCACGGCGTTAAAAAATTGTCAGACGCCTTGGCTGCTTTTGATGAGTTATAAAACATATTCAACAATTAGGTTTGTAAATCAGAGCAAGTCAAAATAGACTATGCTCAATATCGCTTATCTAGAGTAGTAAATATAATAAAAATGTATCAATTGCATATTTATGATTGATTTTAGGTAAGCAGTAGCCTATAAAAGTTTTTTATCATCTCGTACACGCAAGGGTATCAGTCTTGACGGATTGTGGTATACTCTGCGCGCATTTTATATCCTATTAACAGAGTAAAACGATGACTGATTTATCAAAATACAGAAACATTGGTATTTTCGCGCACGTTGATGCGGGTAAAACCACTACAACTGAGCGTATCCTTAAACTTACTGGCCAGATCCACAAAACTGGTGAAGTTCATGATGGTGAATCGACTACCGATTTCATGGAACAGGAAGCTGAGCGCGGTATTACTATCCAGTCTGCAGCTGTAAGTTGTTTCTGGAATGACCACCGTCTAAACGTTATCGATACTCCTGGACACGTTGACTTCACCGTTGAAGTTTACCGTTCTCTAAAAGTACTAGACGGCGGTATCGGCGTATTCTGTGGTTCTGGTGGTGTTGAACCTCAATCAGAAACCAACTGGCGTTACGCTAACGAATCAGAAGTATCTCGTCTGATCTTCGTTAACAAACTAGACCGTATGGGTGCAGATTTCTTTAACGTTGTTGACCAAGTTAAAAACGTTTTAGGTGCAACTCCTCTAGTTATGGTTCTACCAATTGGCCGCGAAGATGACTTCGTTGGTGTTGTAGACCTACTAAGCCGTAAAGCTTACGTTTGGGATGACACTGGTCTTCCTGAAAACTACGAAATTCAAGATGTTCCTGCGGACATGGTTGACGAAGTAGAGCAATACCGTGAAGAGCTAATCGAAACTGCTGTAGAGCAAGACGATGATCTAATGGAAGCTTACATGGAAGGTGAAGAGCCTTCTATGGAAGACCTTAAGCGTTGTATCCGTAAAGGTACTCGTGACCTAGCATTCTTCCCAACATACTGTGGTTCTGCATTTAAGAACAAGGGCGTACAAATCGTTCTTGACGCTGTTGTAGATTACCTACCATCGCCAACTGAAGTTGACCCTCAACCTCTAATGGACGAAGAAGGCGAAGAAACGGGCGAGCACGCTATCGTTTCTGCTGATGAAACATTCAAAGCACTAGCATTCAAAATCATGGATGACCGCTTTGGTGCACTAACATTCGTCCGTATTTACTCTGGTAAACTAAACAAGGGTGACACTATCCTTAACTCGTTTACAGGTAAAACTGAGCGTGTTGGCCGTATGGTTGAGATGCAAGCTGATGACCGTAACGAACTGACTAGCGCACAAGCTGGTGACATCATTGCAATCGTTGGTATGAAGAACGTGCAAACTGGTCACACTCTATGTGATCCTAAGCACCCAGTAACACTTGAGCCAATGGTATTCCCAACGCCAGTAATCTCGATTGCTGTATCGCCAAAAGATAAAGGCGGTTCTGAGAAAATGGGTATCGCTATCGGTAAAATGGTTGCAGAAGATCCTTCTTTCCAAGTTGAGACTGACGAAGAGACAGGTGAAACTATCCTTAAAGGCATGGGTGAACTTCACCTAGACATTAAGGTAGATATCCTTAAGCGTACATACGGCGTTGACCTAACTGTAGGTGCTCCTCAAGTTGCTTACCGTGAAACTATTACTCAAGCAATTGAAGATAGCTACACGCACAAGAAGCAATCTGGTGGTTCTGGTCAATTCGGTAAAATCGATTACCGTATCAAGCCAGGTGAACCTGGTTCTGGTTTCTCATTCAAGTCTTCTGTAGTGGGCGGTAACGTTCCTAAAGAATTCTGGCCTGCAGTAGAAAAAGGCTTTGCTGGCATGATGGAGAACGGTGTTCTTGCTGGTTTCCCTACGCTAGACGTTGAAGTTGAACTATTCGATGGTGGCTTCCACGCAGTCGATTCATCTGCAATCGCATTTGAAATCGCAGCGAAAGGCGCATTCCGTCAATCTATGCCTAAAGCTGGCGCACAACTTCTTGAGCCAATCATGAACGTTGACGTGTTTACTCCAGACGATCACGTTGGTGATGTTATCGGTGACCTTAACCGTCGTCGTGGCATGATCAAAGATCAACAAGCTGGCGTAACTGGTGTACGTATTAAAGCTGATGTACCACTTTCAGAAATGTTTGGTTACATCGGTCACCTACGTACTATTACTTCAGGCCGTGGTCAATTCTCTATGGAATTCCTACAGTACTCTCCATGTCCAATGAACGTGGCAGAAGAAGTAATCGCTAAAGTTAAAGAAGAAAACGCTAAGAAATAATCGTTTCATTCTCTAACTAAAAAGCCCTACTAGTGAAAGCTAGTGGGGCTTTTTGTTTTCTACAGTTTGTCACTTTTTCACGGCTCGGTACCTTTCACGGATTGTTACCTTTCACAGATCGGTACTGGTATTTTTCATCTTCTACATATTGCGACTTTGTGCGAGCAGAAAGTGATCACATTTAGCGCTTTAGATCTACGTAGATCTGCTCTACTTTAGCGCGAGCCCATTCTGTTTTACGCAGAAATTTAAGGCTAGATTTAATGCTCGGATCACTCTTGAAACAGTTGATATTAACCATCTGGCTGAGTCTCTCCCAGCCATAGTGTTCCACGAGTTCTGTGAGCAGTTTTTGCAGTGTAATGCCATGAAGTGGATTATTTTCTTGTGTCATTCGATACCAATTTCTCAATATGTAGTAGTCATCATCCTCAGAAGTCGCTGAGATGACTAGGGTGTCGGCTTCTAATCAGACAGTATAGCAATTATTGTGAATTAGTTTTGTTTCCATTTTAAAGAGTAGTCGCTTTCTTTAATAATGAGTTTCTCGTTATCTAATTGAGAGAAAATCCGAATTTGTTGTTTGATCCACTGCTCAAACTGCAGGATTTTTTCACGGCGAAAGTAACCAGCGGGGGCACATAGGTAGTAGCTAAATCTAGGCTTGAGTGCGATGTTCCCAATTCTAACCAGTTTCCCTTCCTCGATGTAGCGTCTGGCTAGACTATGTTTTACCAAGGCAACCCCTTGGACAGAGAGAGCCCCCTCGAGTACAAAGTGAGATCCATCGTACTGCAACGTGGATTGGCCTGCTTTCACTTCTACAGTGTCTAACCAGAGCTTCCAATCCATATCTGGCCAGCGGTCTTCAATTAATTCCGCCTTATACAAATCTTCAATACCATAAATGGCCTTTTTTTCTTGATAAATAGGGTGGCAAACCGGATAGACGACTTCATCCATCAGCCAACGACTTTCAACATTTTTATAATTTCCTTCACCATAACGTATACAAATATCAACACTAGAATCCAGGAATGAAACCAATTGATTACTCGGTTCAATGAGCATTGATAGCTCTGGATGTGCTTCTTTAAATTGACCGATTCGGGGAACGAGCCAGTGCTGCGCAAACGAGGGGAGGGTAGAAATCGACAGCTGTGTTGGGTTGGGATCTTGATTAACTTGGCGTATACCATCTTGCAAATGGGCAAAGCCTTTTTTAGCTTGGAGGTAAAGAATTTCACCTTCGTGAGTTAATACGACTTGCCGGTGCTGACGAATAAATAGATCTGTTTCTAACCACTCTTCTAGCAACCTAATTTGTTGGCTAATCGCAGCGGGGGTTACAAATAACTGAGTGGCTGCGGCTTTGAAACTGCCAAGTTCTGCAGCGGTATAAAAATAATAGATTCCTTGAAAAGGAGGCATTCGCTCATTCACATTAGTTTTCCTTAACTCATTGCTAATTTCAATCGTTTGTCTGGTTAACAATAATGGTTAATTATTCAGCTTGTCAATTAGGTTAATCAACGGAGATAAAGAGATATGGATACTTCAATTACTATTACATCAAGCCCCCGTCGTTATTCGTTGAGTCGCTTGGTTAAGTTCATCTTCATCAAAGTGACGGTTTGGAATGAGCTATCTTGTTCAAGAAAAAGATTGGCAGAGCTTCCTAAGCATTTACTTGAAGATGTTGGTTTAACCAAAGAGCAAGCCCAAATCGAATCCAGAAAGCCGTTTTGGCAATGAGTCAGTTTAATCGCATGTCTCTCTTTTTACTCGGTAAAACTCGGGTTAGAAAGAGTGACACTAACGGCTTAGTTTGAAGGTGGGTGCTTTATTTCTATTTTCATTGCAACAAGCATGGACAGCGTCGGTTAGGTTTTTAATAGGTCGGATACTTCTTCATGTAGCCACTCAGTAAACGCAGCAATGCGTTCCTTCCTCGGTGAGTCAGGATCAAAGCATAGGTTTACTTGAACGCCTGGTGTCATCCCAATATTAAACGGCTTAACGAGTAGACCGCGTTCTATAAAATCACCAGCAAGACTGTCCGTTGCAAGGCAAACACCATGACCCGCCATGACTGTGGTTAATCCCATATCAAAGGTACCCACTTCCATCCACTGAATGGCATTAGCTTGAGTCGAGATGTTGGCTTGCCTAAACCATTCCTCCCAAGGGAAACAACCGCTATCAAACTGAATCAGCCAACATTTGAGGAGTTGTTCCGGCGAGGTGAATTTTGAAGAGTTGGCGAGTTCAGGTGAACAAAAAGGGTACACGGGTTCGTTGATGAGCATCTCCAGTGCCAAGCCGTCTTCAACACATAGATCTTCGCCTTGGCGAATGGCTACATCAATCTCACCGTGCTTTAAATTGGGAGTATCACACCCTGTGAGTACCTTAATTGGGATCTCTGGGTGTCTTACTGAGAACTTCCACAACCTTGGCAATAACCAGCGTGAAGCAAAAGAAGGGGGGCTTCTAACGACAAGCAATCCTTGGATTGGCTCTGACTGGATCTTGTTTAACCCTAATAAAATTTCGTTAAACCCACCCGAAACATGGCTAAAAAGCGTGCGACCTGCATGTGTGAGAGCCATTTCTCGGCCTTTACGAACGAAAAGTTTACAACCAACTTGTTCTTCTAATTGTCGTATTTTCTGGCTGACAGCGGCTTGGCTGACAAAGAGTTCATCTGCAGCTTTACTGTAACTGCTTAAACGAGCCGCAACTTCGAAGTAACGTAGACCTGAAAGGTGGCGTAGTCGATTGTCCATAACTTCTACTTATAATCAATGTAAATAATGGTTGTTCGCATATCGAACAGGTTGTTTTCATAATAACGACAGAACGGTGGCAAGTACAGGTGTGGAATGATGGAAGCGTTAATCGGTTGGACAAAGATATTTGGTGCTAAGTTGTTTAAAAATAAGCGCATTAAGGGCGGTGAGGTTATTGGGGCGCGGAATGAAATATTGTGTACAGAGCAATTGAGCCGTCGAGTAAAAGAGGACCTAGGGCTAGAATCCGAGAACAATGATGCTTCAGACTATACTAAATATTTATAATTAGAGCTTATAAAAAAAGGAGCCGTAATGGCTCCCTGTCGATTTTAATTACTCTTCCCAAACCACGAATTTGTCTTTAGGCCAATTTGCTCCTACCTCATGGTATTTTTGCTCTAACACATGTCGTTTAATCTTGAGTGTTGGAGTCAGAATATTATTCTCAATACTCCACGGCTCTTTGATCATTAACACGCCTTTGATTTTTTCGTGTGAGGCCAGCTGAGCGTTCATTTTTTCAATCACTCTTTTGGTTGTGCGCTCATAACGTTCCTTGTCAAAATTAGGGAAGTCATGTGGCACGACGAGTAATATTGGCCCTGGAAGCCCCAGACCGATAAGGCACATCATCTCAACTCTGCTGTATTCGAAGAGTTTTTTCTCGATAGGAACTGGTGCGACAAACTTCCCTTTTGCGGTTTTGAAGGTGTCTTTTTTGCGCCCTTGAATAGAAAGATAACCTTCAGAGTCAATAGAGCCGATATCACCAGTGTGCAGCCATCCTTCATCATCAAACGACTCTTTGGTCGCAATATCATTTTTGTAGTAACCTGAAAATATGCCTTTACCGCGCACCATGATTTCACTGTCTTTGGCAATTTTCAGTTCAATCCCAGGACCTGCGTTACCCACAGTACCAATCTTGTCTTCTCTAAACGGGTGATTAATCGTGCTATAGGCGAAGGACTCCGTCATTCCCCACGCTTCGGTAATGTTCAATCCAATACTGTGGTACCAATCGAGTAAAGCCGCTGAAACAGGGGCCGATCCACACCCGAGTACTCTGGCTTGATCAAGCCCTAATCCATCGGCTAGCTTCTTCTTAATGAGCGTGCTGACGAACGGAATCTTGAGTAGAAGATTCATCTTGCGTGGTGGCAGCTTGTCTTGAATGCGTTGCTGGAACAGTGTCCACAGTCTAGGGACTGAAATAAACAGTGTTGGCCGCTGCATTTTTACATCTTCGATAAAGGTATCTAACGACTCTGGGAATGCGGTTTGTACACCACCTGCAATAGAGCACCCAAAGATATACACTCGTTCAGTAATGTGCGCGAGCGGAAGGTAAGAAAACAGTCGGTCACCGCCTTGAATGCCTATATGGTGGATCAGTTGTTCAACCGACCAACTAAACGCGCCATAGGTCAGCATCGCACCTTTAGGTTGCCCGGATGTGCCAGAGGTGTAAACCAATGACATCAGTTTGTCGTCGCAATGTTCAGGGCGAAATGTTGACGGCTCAGACGAGGCAATCAGTTCTTCAAATTGGTGCTGGCAGTCAGGTGCACTATCGTAAGGGAGAGCAATACTGATGAGGTGTGGTTGGCTAGCAAGAACCTGTTGCGTTGCTTTAGAGTCATCTAATTTCCCAGCAATGATGAATTTACTCTCACTGTGAGTTGCACAATACTCGATGGTATCGGCCCCTGCGGTTGGAAAAATAGGCACACTCACAAAGTCGCCAAGCATGATCGCCAAATCACAGATAAACCACTCTGCACAGTTCTTTGATATTAGCGCGATTTTATCACCAGGCTTAGCCCCTAATGTATTCAATGCACCGACAAGGCGTAGCGCTTTATCGGCGACTTCAGCGTAAGTGAACTCAACAAACTGGCGATTGATGATCTGCTTTAAGTACACTTCATTGGGGCGCTCTTGAGCCCATTTCAAAATGAGTTCGTTTGGTGGGGGAAGAGTGCAGGTTGGTTTGGATATTTGATCAGGCTGAATCATTCTCTAACTCCATGTAATAGCAAATGATGTAATTATTATTATGTTAATTTAATGTTAACCATTAGTTAACATTAGCATGTTAGTGAGTTGAGTTAAAAGTTAACCGCGCCTTTTTAGGTGATTAGAGTGATCTATCTAATAAAACTGTCTGAAAACGCCGGGAGAAATGCCGGTTTTCTTCTTAAACATACGAGAAAAATAGGAAACATCCTTGTAACCACATTGATAAGCGATGACCGCAATCTTATTTTTTTTGTCGTCCTGTAAGAGTTGTTTTGCTCGCTCAATACGTTTGGTGGTTAGGTAATCTCTAAAGTTGATCCCCACCGATTGATGAAACATTCGTGAAAAGTAACTGACGGAGTAATGGCAATAATCGGCAATATCCTCTTCTCTGATCGTCCGCGATATATTCATATCGATATAGCGGAGTACCTCTATAAGATCCTTGTTGATATTCTGTTCGTCTAAATCCTCTTGTACTTTGTGCAAGGTGAATATGGATTGATGATCAGTGAATCGATAATGAATATTGCGGCTAAGTTGTTCGCACCATTCAGTCACATCAAAACGGTTGAGATCGAAATGATCAAAAACAACATCTAAAGCAAGAATGTCCTCTTCAATGTCGCCTTTGTGTATGAGGATCAGTTTCTTATGAAGGTTTTGGCATATTTTGATGGCAGTCAATAGAAGGGGATGGTTGACGTTTTTATCGAAAAAGAAAAAGCAGATATCAATAGTGGGTTCGCTTAAGACCGACACATCATGACCGCTTTCTATAATAGTAAAGAACCTTTCTATACTAAACAGGGTATCCCTTTGAATATACGAGATAGATTGCCCAATCCACTGGCCTGCATGTAAAACAGCCATAGTCCACACCCTTAAATTAGCTAATCCTTAATCACTAGTTTAAGGCTAGCCCTAGACTGACGTTTTTTACAGAGATAAAGACGAATTGAGTGAATTTAATGATAGAACCATCACTTTAGTTTGGGTTTTAGTGTGATACTGCTTCATATACCCTACACGGTTTTACTGTGTCAAGTTTCAATAGTGAGACTGGGTGTTGGTTGTTCTGAGTGGATATAGAGGAGGAAAGGCTTTGTTGGTATTTGCCTTAAATACAAGGCATTAGGTTTATTGTTCTTGTGGAGTACATTTCTAAAGCCAAGAATTTCGACCATATCTACTGCTTTATTGTAAATGATGGCTTGTTAGTTAAGGGGAATTCATGACAAAAAAGTACCAAAATAGAATAGGAAAGTCCTAACGGATAGTTTTATTAATGTCTAAATTATCAATTAGCAATTGAATATGAATTGCCTTTTGGAAGGAGACCCAATGATGAGTAATTTAGTGAATTTGATAAAAGATTTTATGAACGATGAAGAGGGGCTAACGGTGGTCGAGTATGTGGTTGGTGCTGGATTGTTAGTGGCTGGATTAGCGGGAATTTTTGGTACATTTAGTGACACATTAACAACTGAATTGGGCAGTGTCTTTGACGAGGCTCCGGCTGAATAGCAACGAGGTCTATTCGGCAGTGATTCAACTTTTAGTCTATTCTACGTAGTACTGGTTAAGTCTTATGAAGTAGTGTCTTGTAATGCTTGGCCAGTACACTTTTAGGAGATTTAAAGATGAAGCATTTTCTAAATGTATCGAAAGAGTTTTTTGCCAACGAGGAAGGACTCACTGTGGTGGAATACGTCGTTGGTGCTGGTGCCATGATTATCGGCCTTTCTGGTTTTTTCACTGTGGTATACGGAATTTTAACCGATGAGTTTGAGTCTGTTTTTAGTAGTAGCGAATAACGGCTCTCTTTTAGGGAAAAAACGCTATGGGGTATCTTATTTGGGCAGGATGGCTGGTCATTGCGATCACTGATGCAAGAGAAAATCGAATCCCCAATATTGCGCTTCTCTATCTGTTAGCAGTGTCTATCGCATACCAATCTTTTTCTCATGACCCTCTGCTCACGATTGGGAGTTCATTAGCAGCAGGCCTAGTGATGTTTCTTGGTGGCTTTGCTTTGTATATCGCACGAGCAATGGCGCCTGGCGATGTAAAGCTCTTAGGGGTTGTTGGCGTTGTCATGGGTTGGGGGCAGTTGCTTGATACGGTGTTTTGGATTGCCATTTCAAGTGTGTTGGTGGGTTTATTGTACGGCTCAATGAGAATGGCGGAAGATCCTAAGTTGTTTCAACAGATGATAAGAAAGTACACGATGATTCTATCTTATGGTCGAGGTTCAAAAGTGGAGGGGGATATGCTCGCGAAGAGTAATGCCCAGATGTTACGAATGCCTTTTGCTCCTGTGGTCGTGATCGGGTTAGCCATGCAAAGCTATTTTTAATGGATTAACACTTACATTGGTGACTCGATATTGAGTAAACCGATGACAACAAGGAGTCTCTGTGAATACGACAAATCAAAAAAGTCTACATAGAGAAGAGTTAACTCCTCAAGCAGACGCACCTAAAGTCCCCACATCATTCGATGAACTCGGGGTTCCTAGGGCTGTTGTAGAAAATTTATTGATTAAACACATTGCCGCCTACCCCAAGTCCGATCTGCTTAATCTCACGCAACTTATGTGCATCAATAGCCATCTTATTGAAGCCATGATTGGAAACCTAAGAAAGAAATCTCTTGTTGAAGTCTTTCAGG
>NZ_JBNGCJ010001049.1:0-628 GCF_049974785.1 Vibrio genomosp. F10 str. 9ZD137 | reverse complement strand
CCGCATTAAGCGGACAAAAATAGTTGGTTATACTGTTGAGGCACGAAACATAACCAACTGTTTTTGTTCCGTTTAAATGCCTTGTTAGCAGGCTACTGCGATTTAGGCTTCATTTGCGAAACTAACAGAATGAAAACACCAACCATTATTGCAATATCTGCTACATTAAAAATACCTGTTCGGATTGCACCTACACCGACATTTAAGAAATCTATAACTGCACCATTATTCACAACACGATCATAAAAATTACTAACGCCTCCAGAAAAAACTAAAGACAGCGCGAATAATGAATGCATTGATTGTTTAGAGTTAGTAATCAAATACCACAACAAACCAGCTAAGAATATTCCAATTACAACAACGAACACCCAAAATCGTGTTTGCTCAGATAGGTTGTTACCTAAACCAAGGAACGCACCAATATTTTCAGTATACCCAACTCTCAATAAGTCGAAGAAGTAACTATCCATTTTTTCTTTGGGAAGATATTGGGTAGCAAATAATTTAGTAGTTTGATCACAACCAATAAGTAAAAATGATACTGAAGATGTAATAAGTGTTCTCGTCCAAATTTTCATAACGATACAAAACTCCATGCCTGCTAACGCCGCATTAAGCGGACAAA
>NZ_JBNGCJ010001048.1:0-592 GCF_049974785.1 Vibrio genomosp. F10 str. 9ZD137 | reverse complement strand
TTGAACGGTACCTAGAATTTCTACACGCTTGATCGAATCAATACCAAGGTCCGCTTCCATATCCATTGCTAGATCAAGCATCTCTGTTGGGTAGCCAGTTTTTTCAGCAACCACTTCTAGCATCGTTTTCTGTACTGTCTCGGCACTTAAACCGTCAGTAACAGCTACTTCAGCTGGAGAAGCCACTGCTGAAACTGGAACTGCTGAAAGCTTGCTGTTCATATAAGAAACGATTTCACCCAGTGTACGACACTCTGCTAAATCTTCTGGGTTTAGCTCTGGTAAGTTAGGCAGTTGATCTTGAACCGTACCAAGGATTTCTACTCGTTTAATCGAGTCGATACCAAGATCTGCTTCCATATCCATTGCAAGGTCTAGCATTTCTGCTGGGTAACCTGTTTTATCGGCAACCACTTCAAGCATTGTCTTTTGAACAGTCGCTGCGTTAAGTCCATCTGTTGATGCTACCTGAACTGACTGAGTCGCAATCTGAGGTGCAGCAACAGATACAGTCGCTAGTTTGCTATTCATGTAATCGACAATTTCACCAAGAGTGCGACACTCAGCAAGATCTTCAGGGTTAAGCTCTGGC
>NZ_JBNGCJ010001047.1:0-438 GCF_049974785.1 Vibrio genomosp. F10 str. 9ZD137 | reverse complement strand
CCGCTCTTCCGATCTTTCACGAGCAAGGCCACGGATGCTGAAGCAGTCTGCGCGGTTTGCTGTTAGGTCTACGTCGATAGTTACGTCGTTAAGCTCTAGAAGCTCACGTACGTCCATGCCTAGCGTTGTGCCTTCAGGCAGCTCAAGGATGCCGTCAGACTCTACGTCGATACCTAGCTCAGAGAAAGAACAAAGCATGCCGTGCGATGGAACGCCACGTAGTTTTGCTTTCTTGATTTTGAAGTCACCAGGAAGTACTGCACCAACTGTTGCTACTGCTACCGTTAGGCCAAGACGACAGTTAGATGCACCACATACGATATCTAGCAGCTCTTCTGCGCCGATATCAATTTTTGTAACTTGTAGTTTGTCTGCGTCTGGGTGCTGACCGCACTCAACCACTTTACCTACTTTAACGCCGGTGAAAACACCCGCAAC
>NZ_JBNGCJ010001046.1:0-4145 GCF_049974785.1 Vibrio genomosp. F10 str. 9ZD137 | reverse complement strand
GAGAGATTCGAACTCTCGATACGTAACGCTACGCTTTCACCATCACCTGACGGCGATGCGCCGTATAAAGATCAATGACTTGTCTACACTGTTACAATGCGATGAAACTACTTTGTACTTCATTGTGTACTCTCGTGCAAGGGTAAATTTATTATCATAACTATCTATGACGGCTTTACTTCCTCTCTCAGTCATGACAAATTCACCGAGCTTTTATTAAGCAATGGAAGAGATGTTAAAAGGTCAGCATAAAGGGCTAAATGAATCGCCCGTCTCCTAATTTGAAATCTAAATTATGGAGTCATCATTATGATTAACCATCTTCCTGGTGTTTGTGGCACAGGTAAAACTGAGCAACTCATCAACAATATCGAACTAATTAAGAACACTGATACAAGCACCATTTTATGGGCAAGTTTAACGAATAAGTTATCTGAAGCGACATGTAACAGGTACAAGGAGAAGCACCCAGAACATAATGCGACGATGATTTCTTCTGAAAACTGTTCAAGTGCTCGCCGTGAGATATTACAGCAATGTACTGTCATCATAGACGAGCTGCCAACTCTTGTTGGTAACTATCAACGCCTTAAGATACCACTGCAAGACGAATCAGTGTTGGGTTTAGCACCTTACATTGAATATGAAGATTCATCATTTGATGGTTTTCAACGTATTGTAGTGAAAGAAGAAATGAAGTCATCAGCTAAGCAATTTGCCTATGATTTGTTATTCAATGGCGATCTCAATAGTGACAGTGTGAAAGCTGGCAATATCTTAATGAGCGGGATTCATAACTCCAATGGTATGTACGTCAGTACTGCCGACGACTGGAGACTATTTGAATTCTTTGATGGATTGGATTTTATTCGTAAACTCCGCCAATTAGATTCTGTATGGCTACTATCTGCTAATCTGGAAGGGTTATTTGTAGAAAAGCTGCTAAGAGCCAGTGGGTGTACAATTACTACCGACCATGCTTTAACGCACTTAAACCTACCAGTAACCCATCCAAATACATCAAATGTTGAGATACTGCCCTTCTTAATGAATAGCAGTAACACAGCATCTTCAACTTTCAGTAGCTATTTTGCTAGCTTACCATCTTGCAAGGTAATTAGAGATTGGACTGAAGATTTCGATGTACACAAATTATTCAATCAATGGATAACTAGTGAATTTGAAAGCAATACATTTATCTATTGTAAAAACAAACACACTAGTCCCATAAGCCACAGTGACGCTATTGAACTGCCGCCAATGGCTCAGGGCTTAAATAGTTACAGTCACCTCAATGAAGTGGCGTTTACGCCTCATTTAAGACCTGCACCCGAACATGAATCTGCAATCAAACGACTAGCAAGTGATATAGGAATAAACCCACAAACGCTGGTGGACTATTATCTACGGCAAACTAGTCATGAAGTTGCCTATCAGTTCGTTAGCCGTATTTCTTTCCGTAATTTAGAGAGAAATGACAGTGGTAGTTTATTAGCTGAACAGCCTCAACCTAAATGCCGAATCATAGTGCCAGATATGGCTCACGCTAATTACATTCACTGTATGATGCCGACAGCTTCTATCAACACTTCTGGCAGTTATGAGAGAGTTCCTGTTCAAGCATCCGTCGAGGAATTAGCTCAACGTCAAGTTGACAACGCTGCTCGAAAAGCTGTTAAGGATGCACATAAGCAAACAAGTGACTTTAGTACTTTATTTACTATTCATAAATTATTGGAAAGTGGGCTTACTGCTAAAGACGCCTGTAAAGCGATGGATATTACCCCACGAACCAGAAGAAACTGGCTTAGTAAGTACGGGGATGATTGGACTGATTGGTTGGCAGAACAAGAATTGAGTTTAGAGTTAGAAGAGGAAACAGAACCGTCATAGTCTTCTATGATTAACTATTTTCCCTTTCATTGAAATGCCCCTTAATTGGGGTTTTTCTTTTACTTTCCTATAGATACTAAATCACTGACACCTAGAAACAAAGCTTTCATTATTTGGAATATCCTATATTCCTCTTACAACTTTGACATCGGTTAAGCTCTCTTCCCATAAATATCCATCAAGACCAATTCTAATGAAATATATACTACTTATTACAACTCTACTCATGGTAGGCTGTGGTGGTTCTAGCTCCCCTGCTCCCCCTCCAACTATTGACCCACCAGATCCTGAGTACCCTGAGGAGTCTTTACCTATAGAAAAACAGCCTCGCATTAACTTAGAACCTGGTTTTGTAGATTACCTAGAGAATTACGGCTATGACAGTGAAGAGTTAGTAGACCTTTGTACAAGCCCTATAAGATCTAACAATGGCCATAGTCTTTGGGTACAGCACCTTTATGAGGACTGTACTTTTGATAGTAGTGGTGACCCTATCTACAGAGTAACATGGCATTCCGGACAATATGAACATAGGCGGTTTGAAGAATTTCAGTTTACTTTAAATATAGTAGAAAATGTTTTTGATATAAAAGCTTGGCATACTTATACACCAGGCAATCAAGAAGTTTTATTAGGCAAGTCTGACGAGGTAGCATTCATCATGCCCAGGGGTGGTGATGCAATAAAAGAGTTACCTGCTGGTATTGTTAGGTCTGAGCTATCCTCAGATGAGTATGGTGACATTCATATAGTTAAAATTGAAGCAGCTGCCCTAACCTCATCATTGTTCGACAATGGGAGAATTTATTTTGAGATAAGGTACCCTAGTTCTTATTCTTATGATACTAGATGGGGTGAAGAGATTGAATACACAGCTAAAGCCACCACTTCACACTATAGTGCACATTTTAATGAGAAAATGAGAATACTAACTGAATAGCAGTGAAAGACATCCCCCCCTTTCACTGTAAGCATGTCTGCACCGTTCTCGCATACCTTAAACGGTTAAATCTATTACTAATGTATACATGTATAGAAAGGGGAAATCTAGTTGTCATAGACTCTATGGTTCAGTTTTTCCCTTCTATCTATCCAAACAACCTAGTGCAGACAAGCGTTGGCTATAGCTGAAACCATTCATATACACTTTGCCACTGGTGGTTTTTCCGATTGAATGCCCCATTAGTGAGCCTATCAACTCTCCCCTAACTCCTGCATTGAATAGCTTGGTTACTGCATAGTGGCGTAGATAATGGAATGAAATATCCTTAGCCCCACTAGCCTTAAACCGCTCAGAGAAAAACTTACTAGGTTTATTTATATACCCATTCTGCTTACTATAAGGCAAATCAAAGATAAGCTCGTTCCTACCCTTTCCTCGTACCAAAGGAATAAGCAATTCATACAAGGCTCTAGTAATTGGAAGATCCCTTTTACTGCCACTATTTTTCAACTTCTTGTCTGGATTGTCATCATTGATACTTAAAATGGGCAACTCACCAAGAACAACATCACTAACTCTCAACTGTGCCAGTTCATTGAGTCTACAGCCTGTTAATGCTGCGATTCGAGGCAGGTAATACTTCCAGTGATCTTTATGATTTTTATAGCTCTCAGTGGCACATAGAAGCTGTTTCAATTCTACTTCAGTTAGCGCTCTCTTTGGTCTTACAGGTTTCTTTTCGATTTTCAGCTTAAACCAATTTTGGTCTACATTGTGCTGTAGCTTGTTAAAGCAACTAGAAATCAATCGAAGCTTTTTCTTCATAGTAGTAAGGCTACAGGTTTGAGTTTTTTTCCACTGTTCGATGTGGACTTGCCTGATACTTTGTAACGTTGTGGATGCAGTGAGACAATCAACAAAACCCATCCAACAATTACGATATTCAGCTTGGCTTTTAATACTGAGGTCAGATAAGTAGTGAGTAATATCGATGCTTTTAAGCAATGTACTTTGCTTCTTCTGCTTACCCGTGAAATCACTGTAAATTGCTTTAACATCCTCTAAAGTTGGGCTTTGAATAGACAAGATTTGTATTGCCAGTGATGAGGCATTTTTCATTGCTTCAAGGTAGCAACGGGTTCTCAGGCTCAATTTAGGTTGATAGTGCTTACCGTCATCTCTGATATTCCAACGAAAAGTATAAATACCAGTATTTGAAAGGATTAGATAATTGGCTTTGCGGTAAAGCGTAGACTGCATCATGTGTACTCTTTTGTGTACTTTCGAAATGCATTGCTAGGCTTCAGAT
>NZ_JBNGCJ010001045.1:0-2050 GCF_049974785.1 Vibrio genomosp. F10 str. 9ZD137 | reverse complement strand
AGCGTCTGCCAGAGTTGCTGCCTTCAATGGGCTTCACCCTTGAAGCGAGAAACCAGTCTCAGGGCACGGTGAAAGCGAAATATGCCTCTCCAGATGACAGTTTCTGGGAAGAGATTGGTGTTAAACCTGTCGATTTGAAAGGTGGTACCTATACCTTCTTGTTTGGTGATCTTGGCAACCGTACCTCAATTAACATCACTGATTCGGCAGGCAAACCTGTTGAAGAGCAACTGCTCAGTGATATGGCGCCAGTGCTTGCTGCGATGGTCGAGAAGTAGTTACTGGGTATGAGGTTAGATTGAATCTCAATGAAAAAGGAGCGTTCACACGCTCCTTTTTTTGTTTATTTTTTATCAGTATCAGTATCAGTATTTAAGCCTGTACTATTTTCTTCTTTATCTGAGTGCTCGTGCTCGGATTTTTCTTCAGTAGACTTGTTTTTTTTATACTGGCCAAGTTTCAGTTTAGAGACGTATTTCAATGCCATGATATTGCTGACCATAAAGCCCATCGCCAACAAGGAGATAACCCAAGGGTTTGTCAGAAGATCCATTATGCCTCCACAGGAGTTACATTGGTTATGTATTGAGTGTAGAGATCATTGAGTAAGTTAGATAGGCAATTCGCCCCGTTGATTGATTGGCCTTCCAGTTGCTCTCTTAGAATATTAACAGAAAGCGCAGACAGACAATTCTGGCTTTGCTCGACATGGCTGATATGCCAAGGCTCAGGTGCTACGCCTCCCTGGTCTTGGTGATATGGGAAGTAGAAACCAAATAAGTTTAGATTAGAAGATAACCATTGATAAAACCGAGCCTGATGACCTGTTAAGTATTCCCAAGGCTCAAGTTTGAGTTGTGTACCTTGAGGCAGTGACAAGGCATCATACACATCAAAATCCGTTCCCCAATGATGGCGACTCGCACCAGGAAGGGCTGACCATCGTAAAATAGCGCGAATCTTCAGTTCTTCGTTTAATACTGAAGGGTCAATGGCTTGGCTGTTTGCGTCGAGAATCGGCTTTTCTCCGGCCATTTTACTGTTCCATATAGCCGCTTGACGTTCAAAGTTTCGAAAACCACTGGCGATGCACAAATCAAAACCGGCTTTTAGGGCGGCAGATTTGAGGTCAAGAAGATCCCGAACAATATCACGGTGTACTTGAAACGGTTTGTTACCAATGAGGACCTCGGTAAGGTGAGTATCCGTTTGTCCTGTCAATTGTTCGGGAGTCATCGTTAGCCTAATAAGTTGTCGAGAGTTTTCTCAAACATGTCAGTGAGTTTTTCTAAATCAGAAATAGATACACACTCGTTCACTTTATGGATGGTTGCGTTTACAGGCCCTAGTTCGACAACTTGTGTGCCCATGCGCGCGATAAAACGACCATCAGAGGTGCCTCCCGTCGTCAGAAGTTCGGGTTTTTTATGGTTTACGGCTTCAACACCTTTTACTACAGCTTCAAGAAGTTCGCCTTTACCGGTTAAGAATGGGTGCCCGCTAAGGGTCCATTCAAGATCGTAGTCTAGCCCATGTGCGTCCAATACCGAATGAACACGCTGTTTAATATCGACATCGGTAAGCTCAGTGCTAAAGCGGAAATTAAACTGAACATTAAATTCTCCTGGGATAACGTTTGAAGCGCCGGTGCCTGAATGAAGGTTTGGGATTTGAAAGCTTGTTGGCGGGAAGAACTCATTGCCGTCATCCCATTTTGTGGCAGCCAATTCAGCCAGTGCAGGTAACGACTGGTGGACAGGGTTGTTTGCTAAGTGCGGGTAAGCAACGTGACCTTGAGTGCCTTTCACTTTTAGATCACCAGTGATCGATCCGCGACGACCATTTTTGACAACATCGCCTATGGTGTGGGTACTGGAAGGTTCGCCAACGATGCACATATCAATCAACTCATCGCGTGCCATTAGGGTGTCAACAACGCGAGTTGTACCGTTGATAAATGGCCCTTCTTCATCAGAAGTGATTAGAAATGCAATAGATCCCTTATGATTGGGATGATTAGCAACGAACTGCTCTACGGCCACGACCATAC
>NZ_JBNGCJ010001044.1:0-600 GCF_049974785.1 Vibrio genomosp. F10 str. 9ZD137 | reverse complement strand
CATCCATCAGCAGTAAACAGAATGTACGCCAAGCTGGTGAGGACTTAGCACAAGGAGAGGTTGTTTTTACTCATGGTACTCGTATTCAATCTCCTGAAATTGGTATGCTAGCCTCACTCGGTTTTGACAGATGCCAAGTTAACAAGCCACTCAAAGTTGCTATTTTCTCTACCGGAGACGAAGTACAGGCACCAGGAAGCAAGCAACAACCCAATACTATCTACGACTCGAATCGCTATACGTTAATGGGCCTATTGGAAACACTAGGCTGTGAAATCATTGATTTTGGTATTCTAGAAGATAATGAACAAAAAATGATAGACGCGTTGGAAATGGCCTCTAAACAAGCGGATCTTGTTCTTACCTCTGGCGGGGTTTCAGTAGGTGATGCTGACTACATAAAACTCGCCTTAGAAAAACTCGGTAATATTGATTTCTGGCGTATTAACATGCGCCCAGGTCGCCCTCTCGCTTTTGGTCATGTCGCCAATAAACCGTTTTTTGGCCTACCCGGTAACCCGGTTGCTGTAATGGTCTCATTCATTAATTTCGTTGAACCTGCGATCAGAAAAATGCAAGGGCAAGATCGGAAGAGCGGTT
>NZ_JBNGCJ010001043.1:0-567 GCF_049974785.1 Vibrio genomosp. F10 str. 9ZD137 | reverse complement strand
TGCTGATATTGTCGTTATCGCTGCCAACACGCCGGTTGATACGCCACGCTTCATTGGAAAGCGCGTTTACCTAGCGACGATTTCAGATTGTACTGCCGATACGGTGGCGTTCTTAACCTCTGCCATTTCTGATGCGAGCGAACTTCGATCGAATCAATCTAGTCAAGTTAATCGTTTAGAGCCTGAATCAGGTGTCGCAGTAGCAATCCCAGTAGCGGAAAAAGTAGCGAAAAACATTGTCGCGATAACCGCTTGTCCAACCGGAGTGGCGCACACTTTCATGGCTGCCGAAGCGCTGGAAAAAGAGAGTGCTCGACTAGGCCACAGTATTAAAGTGGAAACTCGCGGCTCTGTCGGTGCAAAGAATCAGTTAACAGCTCAAGATATTGAACAAGCCGATTTGGTTATCATTGCGGCCGATATTGAAGTACCACTAGATCGATTCAATGGTAAGGCCCTGTATAAAACCAGCACAAGTCTTGCCCTTAAAAAAACTGAGCAAGAGATCAACAAAGCGTTTTCAGATGCCACACCATACCAACACAGTGGTGGTGCTAATCCGTCAAC
>NZ_JBNGCJ010001042.1:0-1699 GCF_049974785.1 Vibrio genomosp. F10 str. 9ZD137 | reverse complement strand
ACCGCTCTTCCGATCTCGGCTGTAACCAAAATAGTCGTTGCCAATGTTGCGTCCACCTAGAATCATCCATTGATGGTCGACGTTGAAATACTTCTCGTGTAGACGATTGTCCAAACGTTGTTGATGAGTAGAGAAGTTGACGGCGCGACCAATCCAACCTGATCTACGTGAATCAAACGGATTGAATAAACGGATTTGAATGTTGTCGTGAGCACTGAGATCAGCAAGCCATTTCTCGTTAAACACTAATAAATCATCGAGAGTGAGTCGAACTTGCACGCCTCGATCTGCTGCTTGTTTGAGTTCACTTAATAACATCAAACCAAGCGTGTCACTCTCCCAAGAAAAGTAAGTCATATCGATGCTTTGCTGAGCATTTCTTACCAGTTCTACGCGACGAGCAAAGGCTTCTGGGGCGCTAGGAATTAAGTAAACATCGGCTTGATGCGGAGTAGTTTGCCAATTAGCTTCAAAATCCGGTTCAACTTCAGGGTAAGGCTGGGCACAGCCGACTAATAGCGCGCTGAAGGTAAAGATCAGCAGAGCACGAAGGGCGTTAGGAAACATGAGTAAACCTTCCTAATTAAGTTCAAAGAAATACAGATGAAAAAAGCCAGCGAACTGGCTTTTAGATATCAAGTTACATGTGGCTGAGAATCAGTCCGAGTTCCTCGAGACCGTTGAGACGGCCTTGGCGAAGTTTTGGATCGATGCCTGAGTGATTGGCATTGTCCCAGTCTTGTGTAGATTGAATACCGCCATCGTTATCGATCAGCAATACTCGATCGGTCGAGGTGTTGTATTGAAAGTCCTCAAATAAACGCTCACTAAACCACATGCGAGAGAGTTCGTTCATCATTGCTTTGTCTTTGCTACCTGGTCGAACACTCGAGCCGTCAAGCTTTAATGCTTTATTAAACACAAATGGTAATTCAGAGGCATCGCAGGCGCCCACAATACAGCTGATGCTGTTGAGCAAGTCACCCACGTCTAAATCGCCGTTTTCACCTGTGGTGTCATAAGTCCAAACATTGAAGCCTGGCTTGTAGTCAAAGTAGTAGAAGCTTGGTGTCGCGCCTGTTGCTTCTTCACGTGAGACCTTATAACGATTTGGACCCGTGAAGAGCAAATCATGCAATGCGGTTTTGAATTGCTGCATGTTTTTGGCTGCAACATCCAGTTCGTTTTCATCGTTAGGGAAGAAGTCAGCCAAAGCGAGTAACTCAGCTGTCGAATCAGAGTTCCCTAAACCAAAGAACAATTTGGTCATCGCTTCATAAGCGCTACTCGGCAGTCGCTCTAACAAGTCAGACAGGTCAAGATCAATCGACGCAGAGTCGTTAAGTAAAGCCCGATATTCCGTGCGCAAGCGGCTCACATTCGTTTCCGACTCTAGCCACTCTCCCATGTATTCGACGATTAAGGTTTCGTCGCCACTTTCGATGATGTCTGACGCTTCTTGGCTCAACATTTCAAGGATAGTTGGGATCAAAAACGTCAGGCTCGGCAGCATGCCCAGCGTGTTGCTTTCTGCGCTGTTTGAGCCAATCACAGTCGGTACTATCCACTCACTCTCAATAGCTTGTTCAGTAAAGTGATGGCCTGGTACTTCTTCCACTAGCAACGCTGGTGGGCGGTGCTCAATGTACGGCGCAAAAGGCATCAACGTGGCTAAAGGGCTGTTGTCTCGTGTCGGGCT
>NZ_JBNGCJ010001041.1:0-911 GCF_049974785.1 Vibrio genomosp. F10 str. 9ZD137 | reverse complement strand
GCCGTAAAACTGCCTTCATTCACCACTAAGATGAACGAAGCTAAGTCGGGCAGAAGGGCTATCAGTTTGGGATTGAGCATAGGGAATAGAGTGTTCTAACAATCGAGCCATAAAGCTGATTATTGCTGAAAAAAACCACCGAGTCATCATTAATAACGGTGATCACAAACGGTGAGGTGCATTTCTTCGCTTGCGCTGATACCTCATCAATTCAAAGTTTTTACTCTAATTGTGAACTCACTGTTGAAAAGTAAGTTAATAACCCTCCAAATAAAAGCCATAACGATGCAAACTAGAGTTATGTTATTAAATTGTTAAGTGTGAGCCTGTGTTCAATACTATCCCTGCGCCAGAGTCGCTTATTAGAGAAGACGGACAGCCCATATTTGGACAGTTTGATGGCGCTCCTTTAAGACTTGGGGTTGAGCACTTTCGCTACATCACAGAAATGGATAAGAAAGCAGGGAAGTGGGCCAAGTATTTTCATTATAAGCAATTTCAATTTACGAGCATTGTGACAGAAAATTATGTCATCGGTTTGGCCATTGCGGATATTCGCTATGCGACAAGCGCCTTCTGTTATCTTTATGACCTTAAAAAAGACCAATTATTAGAAGTCAGCTGGATCAAACCTCTCGGCATCGCCTCTACGGTGACAAATTCTCCGAGCAATGGCATCACAACACTGCATGGCGAACCGATTAAGTTCGATATTCAACAGCAACAGTGGCGAGTCGTGATCAACAACAACACGATTCATGCAGACCTCTTTTTTACGCCTCAGTTAAATAGCTTACCGTTGTCGATGTGCACGCCAACAGGGTATTCCGGCTGGACTTACACTCAAAAACACAATGCGCTCGCTGTGAGTGGGCAGCTTAGCATCGGTGGAGAGGATATCGGCTTGGATT
>NZ_JBNGCJ010001040.1:0-17752 GCF_049974785.1 Vibrio genomosp. F10 str. 9ZD137 | reverse complement strand
CCCGCTCTTCCGATCTTGTAGGCATTCCGTTTTGATCTAAAAAATACTCGCCTTTAAAGATTAAAACCTCTTCTTTTTCTTCCACAGAGGTGGCTCTCATACCCTCAATATAGTCATCATGCTCCTGAATAATCTGATTGGCAATGAGCAATAAATCGAAACTAGAAATGGCGTTTTTCATGCGTATTTGGCTACTTTTTTGATGGATGGCATTTAGATATCGCTCTATCTTATGCGAGAAAAAAGGAAATTCAATGGAAAATATGAAAATGGATTTTGTGAGTTACGACTAAGTTTTATGTTAATGATTGGAAGCACAACGACTTAGGTGTTTAGTATGTGCCAGCTTATTGAGGTGCAGTCATTTATTTCTCGGTAATTTACCCGTGATTTTGTCGATTTGTCGACCAATTGAATTTATTTTTTAAAAAAAGATATTGATCTTCTTCGAATCTCGCTCGATAGTAAAAAAAGAACAAGCATTTAAGTATGTCATGCGATAAATTTCGCGCAGCGATTAAGGACATTTGAGTCAATTATGGGTAAATCACTCGTTATAGTGGAATCACCAGCCAAGGCAAAAACTATTAATAAGTACCTTGGTAAAGATTTCATCGTTAAATCTAGCGTCGGTCATGTGCGTGATCTTCCGACGGCGGGTCAAAGTACCGGAAAAAAAGCTGCAGCTATCTCGACTAAAGGGATGAGTGTTGAGGAAAAAGCACGCATCAAGAAAGAAAAAGACCGCAAAGCTTTAATCAAGAAAATGGGCATTAACCCATTTAATGACTGGGAAGCGAATTATCAAATACTTCCAGGTAAAGAAAAAGTCGTCGCCGAACTACAGAAATTGGCTAAAGATGCTGATTATGTTTATCTCGCAACCGATTTGGACCGCGAAGGAGAAGCGATCGCATGGCATCTTCGTGAGATCATCGGCGGTGATGAACAGCGATACAAACGAGTGGTCTTTAACGAAATCACCAAAAATGCGATTCAGCAGGCTTTTGAAACGCCTGGTGAATTGAATATGGATGGAGTCAATGCCCAACAAGCTCGACGTTTTATGGATCGAGTGGTTGGCTTTATGGTTTCGCCATTACTCTGGAAAAAAGTAGCACGAGGTTTATCGGCTGGTCGAGTTCAGTCGGTTGCGGTTAAACTTCTTGTCGAACGAGAGCGTGAAATTAAAGCGTTTATTCCAGAAGAGTTTTGGGATATTCATGCGAATACTCTGACTAGTACAGAGACTAATTTCCGTTTACAAGTTGCTCAAAAAGATGGTGTTGCTTTTAAGCCGACCAATGAACAGCAAACGCTATCTGCGGTTAATACCTTAGAAAATGCCACTTTTGAAGTGTGCAAGCGTGAAGATAGACCGACATCAAGTAAGCCATCTGCGCCTTATATCACTTCAACACTGCAGCAAGCTGCGAGTACACGTCTCGGCTATGGCGTGAAAAAGACCATGATGCTTGCTCAGAGGCTGTATGAGGGTGGTTACATCACGTACATGCGTACAGATTCAACTAACTTGAGTTCAGAGGCTGTAGAGTCTGTGAGAGAGTATATCAACACTGAGTTCGGTGAGAGCTACTTGCCAGCTAAACCTCTTGTTTACGGTAGCAAGGAAGGCGCTCAAGAAGCTCACGAAGCGATTCGTCCGTCTAGTGTTGAGGTTAAAACGGAAGACTTGCAAGGTATAGAACCTGACGCTCAGAAAGTGTACACATTAATTTGGAATCAGTTTGTTGCCTGTCAAATGACGCAAGCCAAATACGATTCTACCACCGTGAGCGTGAAAGCGGATGAATATACATTAAAAGCGAAAGGTCGCATCCTCAAGTTTGATGGTTGGACTCGTGTTCAACGTCCGTTAGGTAAAAATGAAGATCAGATTTTGCCCGCAGTACAAGTTGGCGATACATTAAAGCTTGAAACTCTAGAGCCGAAACAACATTTTACCAAGCCACCAGCCCGATTCACGGAAGCGGCACTTGTGAAAGAACTAGAGAAGCGTGGCATTGGTCGTCCTTCTACATACGCCTCTATTATTTCTACGATTCAAGACCGTGGTTATGTCAAAGTGGACCAACGTCGTTTCTATGCAGAGAAAATGGGTGAAATTGTCACCGATCGCCTCGATGGTAGTTTCGATGATTTAATGAACTTTGACTTTACCGCTCGAATGGAAGCTAAGCTTGACCAAGTCGCAGAAGGTAATATGGACTGGAAGGGGGTTCTCAACAACTTCTTCACAGACTTTACCGGTGATTTAGAAAAAGCCGATCTCGATGAGCTTGAAGGCGGAATGAAGCCAAACAATATTGTGGAAACCGATATTGAATGCCCAACCTGCTCGAGACCTATGGGGATTCGCACCGCATCAACAGGCGTGTTCTTAGGTTGTTCGGGTTATGCGTTGCCACCCAAAGAGCGTTGTAAAACGACAATAAACCTAGGCGATGAAGACGGTATTATCAATGTACTCGAAGAAGACGTTGAAACCGAGGCATTGAGAGCTAAGAAACGTTGTCCGATTTGTGAAACAGCAATGGATGCGTATCTGATTGACGAAAAACGTAAGATGCATGTTTGTGGTAACAACCCAAATTGTGATGGTTACGTTGTTGAGTACGGTGAATTCAAAGTTAAAGGTTACGACGGTCCTCTTGTTGAATGCGATAAATGTTCTTCAGATATGGTGCTAAAAAATGGCCGCTTTGGAAAATATATGGACTGTACCAGCGAGACCTGTAAGAACACGCGTAAGATTCTGAGAAATGGGGAAGTTGCACCACCCAAAGAAGATCCGGTTCATTTACCTGAATTACCATGTGAAAATTCAGATGCGTATTTTGTTTTGAGAGATGGTGCGTCTGGTCTATTCATGGCGGCGAGTAACTTTCCTAAATCGCGTGAAACCCGGGCACCATTGGTTTCCGAGTTGGTTCGGTTTAAAGATAGGCTATCCCCTAAATTTACTTACTTGGCTGATGCGCCAACGGAAGACCCTGATGGGTTGCCTACCGTAGTTCGATTTAGCCGTAAAACGAAAGAAAACTATGTGCGGTCTGAAATAGACGGTAAGCCTTCTGGCTGGACTGGCATGTTCGTCGATGGGAAATGGGAAATTACCGATAAAAGGAAAAAGCCCAAAAAGTAACGATTGAAAGCAGCTCACAAGAGCTGCTTTTTTCATACTTAAGTATGAGTTTTGCTTCTGAGATGTGATATATCTTATATTTTCCAGTGTCCCCTATTTACCTCGCAATCAACTAGCTCTAATGATGGAATAGTTACTAGAGTGATCGCTATGAATATTCGCACACAACTTACCTGGCTTTATACAATTGCTACAATCACTTTGATTGTGGTTGTCTTGTCGGTTGTCCGATATTATGAGCGCCAATTAACTATCGATCTGTTGTGGAAATATGGACAGATAGCCTCGACTTTCGATTTTGATAGTCTCTTACATGATGTTGAGCATGATGTCAGTATCGTCGAAGCATTGGCGACAAATCGCGCATTAGTCGCATGGGCGCAAGACACCGATCATGCCCAGTTCAAACATTCTGCTTTGCAGGTACTTCATGATTCTCACCAGCGATTTCATTCCAAAAACTCCTTCATTGCTTTAGACCAGTCACTGGAGTACTACTTTTTTGATTCTAGCCAGACTTCACAGGAGGAGGGGGGCGTTCTTCAACATCAATTAGAAGAAGGGAATGAGCATGATCGTTGGTTTTTCGATCATAAAGCCAGTGCGTTAACCGTGAATGTGAATTTAGATTACAGCAAGGAACTCAATGAAATATTTCTCTGGATTAATCAGGCTATCTACAATAAGGGTGAATTTCTTGGCATTGCTGGGACGGGGCTAGAGATATCAGAGTACAAACAGCACTTAAAGGAAAACGCGGAGGTTGGGATTAACACCATCCTGGTTGATCCGTTTTACCAAATCCAGCTTCCACGTCATCCACAACCGTCTCAACAGTATCCTAAGCCTTTAGCGTTTAGATCCATTATTGAGACTGTTGTCGACGAACAAGACTACCTAAATATTGAGTATTTGATGGAAAGGCAGCGTCTAGGTCAAGAGCCTGATAGGTTAGTCACTAAACTAGAAAGCAGTAATGTCATCGCTGCAATCGAATATCTCGATGTGATCGATTGGTATGAGATCTCGTTTATCAATGAAAAACACATTGTTCAATATAAACAGTCGTATTTGATTTACATCTTAATCGCCATTGTGATCGTTATTTTCTCTATGGCGCTTTATACCGTTATCGACAAACTATTCATAAAGCCAATAGTTGATACGCACGCCTCCTTACATCGATATTTAGATCCAAACAATAATGCGAAAAAAATGCGATTTATTAAAAAACCAAGTAACGAAATTGGGGCAATGATGAGTCAACTAGAATTGATGACCCACCCGCCCAAGCAGAAATCAGAGCGACAGTCTTTTCAATCGACACCGACACGACATGACCTTCATAGCCTAGAAACGTTAGACCCATTGACAGGATTGTACAGCAAAGTTGGAATAGAAAGAGAGATCTCTAAGGCGATAGCCATTTCTCAGCGAGAGGGAACGCGCTTTGGTTTGCTGTGGGTAGATATTGAACAATATAATTGTCATGATTTGTCTCTATCATCAGATATTGACGATGAAGTGAGCTATTCAGTCGCCGCCGCGATACAGACTTGCGTTAGAGAATATGATTCTGTTTGCCGTTGGAGTTATCGAGATTTTCTGCTCATGACCAACACCGATAGCGACAGATCACTAGAAGACTTATGCAAAAGGCTTGTACGTCAAATACGCAGTGTTCCTATGTTGTCTGATTACCGTTTAACAATCGGGGGAGCGTGTATTGATTCAAAGGACTCAATGAGAGATGCTCTTGCTAAAGCAGATGGCGCTTTATATTTAGCGAAGCGTTCGGTGAATAAATCCTATGTATTATGGTCAGTAGCTGACGAATCTGTAGCGAAATCGTTGTTTGATTCATAGCATCGCCGTCAGGGCATGTAAGTATTTGCAATATAAATGATACGAATAATTCCTTTATGGAACTTACATCAAAACCTTGTGTGTTTAATGTTACTGATTTGTTCGTATTTACTCTATATCTGTGAGCTAGCCAAGAATGTAAGAAGGAAACATAAAGGTAACTAACGTAATTGCATATTTGAAATTGTATTATTTTCGGAAGCAGTTACCGTATAGGAGCTTGATCGCGAAGTCGAAGTCGTTGATATCGACTTTGTGTAAAAGAAGGAACAGTGGCGCTACCCCCAATACTAATAAATATAGTGCCAAACAATAATATAATAAATATGGAGAAAAAAATGGCTGGTGTTTTAGGTATGATTCTTGCTGGCGGCGAAGGTTCTCGCCTTAGACCGTTAACCGAATCTCGGAGCAAACCTGCAGTCCCGTTTGGAGGCAGTTATCGTTTAATCGATTTCGCTCTGAATAACTTTGTTAACGCAGATTTGATGCGTATTTACGTACTGACGCAATTCAAATCTCAATCTTTATTCCACCACATGAAAAAAGGTTGGAATATCAGTGGGATTACCGATCGATTTATTGATCCAATCCCTGCTCAAATGAGAACGGGAAAGCGTTGGTATGAGGGAACTGCAGACGCAATTTATCAAAACTTGAACTTCATGCAATTAGCGGAACCGGATCAAGTCTGCATATTTGGCTCTGATCATATTTATAAAATGGACATCAGGCAAATGCTTGATTTCCATAAACAAAAAGAAGCGGCTTTAACGGTTTCTGCACTTCGTATGCCACTTGCTGAAGCGTCACAGTTTGGTGTCATTGAAGTTGATACAGAAGGCCGCATGGTGGGTTTCCAAGAGAAACCGGCCAATCCAAAGGCAATTCCAGGCGATCCGGAAAATGCATTAGTATCGATGGGCAACTACATTTTCGAAGCACAAAACCTTTATGCAGAGTTGATTGAAGATGCAGATAAAGAAGGCTCGTCGCATGATTTTGGCAATGACATCATTCCAAATATGTACCCACGTGGCGATGTGTTTGTTTATGACTTTAGTACGAATACCATTACAGGTGAGAGAGAAGAAGTTTATTGGCGAGATGTAGGTACGATCGATGCGTATTGGCAGGCTCATATGGATTTGTTGAAAAAGGATCCACCGTTCTCTTTATACAACCGAAAATGGCCTTTACATACATTTTATCCAGCATTACCACCAGCAACCTTTACCGACTCAGCCAATGGACGTGTTCAGATTATCGATAGCTTAGTCTGTAATGGTAGCTATGTTCGTGGTTCAAGAATTGAAAAATCAGTGTTGGGTTTCAGAAGTAACATTGCTTCAGCGTGTGATATTAGTGAAAGCATTCTATTAGGAGACGTCAAGATTGGTGAAGGCTGTGTATTGCGCCGTGTCATTGTTGACAAAAATGCCGATATTGCGCCAGGAACTCAGATTGGTGTGAATTTACAAGAAGATAAAAAGCACTATCATGTGTCAGAAGATGGTGTTGTTGTGATAGGAAAGGGCGAGAAAATTGGCTACTAAAAAGCTATCGATTTTATTTGTTGCTTCTGAGGTTGAAGGATTGATCAAAAGTGGTGGCTTGGCGGATGTTGCCAAGGCACTGCCTGAATCCTTGCAAAGATTGAAGCAAGTGGTGAAACTAGCTATTCCAGCTTACAGCCAAATCCCTAATATTGAAGATGCTGAGGTGTTGATTGATACTCAGTTGAATAGTTGGCCACATACTGAATATCAAGTCGTGAGTACCGAAGTATCAGGTGTTCCTGTCTATGCGATTCGTTGTGAGAAATATTTTTCTCGCAAGGAAATGTATGCGGAAAATAATCAAGCTTATACAGACAATGCAGAACGGTTCGCTTTTTTCAGTGCGGCAAGTTTAGACATGCTCCCTAAGCTTGGCTTCCAACCAAATATTGTTCATGCGAATGATTGGCACACGGGCCTCGTCCCATACTTTCTGAAAGTTCGTCATCAAGCAGACGCCTTTTATCAAGGCATGAGAAGTGTTATCTCAATTCATAACGCCGTTTTTAAAGGTGTGTTCAGCTACGATGAATTGCAGTCGGTCCCTGAGTTTCACTCTAGACATGTGCCGGAAGCTGCGGTAAGCGATACACATATCACTATGCTGAAAGCTGGAGTGATGTGTGCTGACAAGATCAATGCCGTTAGCCCGACGTACGCGGAAGAGCTTAAGACCGAGCTTGGAAGCCATGGCATGTCTTATGAGTTCAATCGTCGTAAAGATGATTTAGTGGGTATCCTCAATGGATGTGACTATTCATCGTGGAATCCAGAAACGGATGACTACCTGACTAAAACCTACAAAGCGACAAAGCAAAGTATGGTTCGCGGTAAGAAAGCTAATCGTCAAGCCTTACAAGAAGAAGTGGGTTTGCCGGTTAAAGATGTCGCCCTTTATGGGATGGTTTGTCGTCTGACACATCAAAAGGGTGTTCACTACTTGTTACCTATTTTGCATGAGTTTCTTAAGCATGATGTACAAATCGTCATTGTCGGTACCGGAGATCCAGTACTGGCGAGTCAATTGAAAGACATTGCGGCTCAACACGGAGACAAATTCGCATTTGTCGAAGCGTATAGCAATAAGCTGGCTCATTGGGTCGAAGCTGGTTCGGATTTCTTTTTGATGCCGTCTGAGTTTGAGCCGTGTGGCTTGAATCAGATTTATAGTATGTCCTACGGCACACTTCCGATAGTACGCGGAGTGGGCGGTTTAAAAGACAGCGTCACGGATTACGATGAGAACCCTGAACAAGCAACAGGTTTTGTCTTTACTGAGCCAACGGCAAATGCTCTTTTGCTGACGCTTATGCGTTCACTGTTACTTTATGCACAAAATACCCCAGAGATTCGTCGACTGCAGCTAGATGCAATGAAAAAGAATTTTTGTTGGGATGATGCAGCTAAGCACTATTTAGCTATGTATCGAAGTACTCAATAACACTCTATACATTCAAGCGCCTACGGGTGCTTTTTTTGCTTAAACGATAAAGGTTGTGCGGTTTAGATTCTGTAACGTTAATGTATCCCTATGTGAATGGTTGCGTCAGGCAACAACTAGAATACTATTTGAATGGTGTTTATTATCCGATAAATAGCATTTGCGATAAAATATGGTAGGCTTCTATGTTAGGTTCATTAGATTGCGTATTTAGGTTTTATTGAATAATGTCACAAACTCTACTTTTTCATAAGACATACGAACACCCTTCAAGTAATGAGTGGGTGGTTTTTGTGCACGGGGCAGGTGGAAGCTCGTCGATATGGTTCAAACAGATTAAAGCATACAAAGAGCATTTCAATATCTTGCTGCTTGATCTTCGTGGGCATGGAAAATCAAATCTATTTATCAAAGATCTTATTGCGAATCGTTATACGTTTAGAGAAGTGACCCTGGATATTTTGAAAGTACTGGATCACGTTAAAATTCGCTCTGCCCACTTTGTTGGCATGTCTCTAGGGACGATCATCGTTCAGAACATTGCAGAGATTGCGTCAGAGCGTGTACATAGTATGGTTTTAGGGGGCGCTGTTACACGGCTTAATATTCGTTCTCAAATATTAATAAAACTTGGTGACTTGAGTAAACACATCATCCCGTACATGTGGTTATATCGTTTGTTTGCTTATGTTGTTATGCCTCAGCGCAATCAGAAAGAGTCTCGTCATATGTTTGTACGAGAGGCAAAAAAATTATGTCAGAAAGAGTTTAAACGTTGGTTTATTTTGACGGCGGAAGTCAACCCATTGATGAAGTACTTCAAAAATAGAGAGTTACCGATCCCGACACTCTATTTAATGGGTGAGCAAGACTATATGTTTATCCAACCGGTAAAAGAAATGGTTGCGGCTCATCAAGATAGCAAACTGCTAGAAATACCTAATTGTGGCCATGTATGTAATGTTGAGCGCCCGGAAGAATTTAATCGTTACTCTATAGAGTTTATTAAAAACTGCACTCGATAGGTAGATTCCACTCACGCAAGAATCCCACCCAAGCAAGATCAATTAGGTGCTACACGAGCCTTATTCCGTAGCACCACGACTTTTTTGCCTCAAGAATACGTTACCCTTCATTTTGCTTCGCAGAGTCACTCTTTCTTATTATCGTCATAGCTTTCTTGGTGATGATTGGAAATAGCCCCAACAAAACAAACGATAGAATTACAGGCAAGGAGACAATGCCTGAAAGGCTTTCTATGTTGGCGAGTTGTGTTCCCGCGTTAAGATAGACAGCGGTACCCGGTAGCATACCGAGTTGACTCACGAGGTAGAATCTTAAAGCTGATATTGGCGTCAATCCCATTAAAAGGTTGATCAAAAAGAATGGAACAACAGGGATAAGACGCAGTGAAAAAAGATAAAACGCACCATCTTTTTCTACCCCTTCATTAATCGTCGAGAGTTTGGAACCGAATTTCTTTTGAACCCATTCCTTCAACAAAAATCGACTACTAAGAAAGGCAAGCGTTGCGCCTATTGAGCTGGCAAAAGAAACTAGAACTAAGCTGGTCCAAAATCCAAACAACGCGGCACCTAATAGAGTAACAACCGCAGCACCTGGGATAGAAAATGCGACCACAACGATATAAATCACAAAGTAACTTAGCGCTGCGATTACAAAGTTGGATTCAATAATATTACTCAATGATTCTTGCTGTGACTTTGCATTCTCTAAAGTCAAAAGGTGCCCGTAGTTTATCGTTAGAAACAAAATGGTGCCTATCAGAAAAATGGCAAAGAGTATTTTTTTATTCATAGTTAGAGAACCAGTAAGTTGATGTGTTTATAGAGAACCGTATTAGGGTGAAAAAATTTCAAGTAGCAATAGAATAAAAAGATTCAAGCTTTGATGCTGATAACGAGGCATAAAAAAACCAACATATGAATGTTGGCTTTTTTGAGTTATCTTAATCGATTCGCGAGTTCTTCCCGTCTCTCTTGGGGAATAACAGACCAGTGAGTCCCCTTAATGGCGCCTTCTAGCGCCCAAAGAAGCTCCAGCCCCACATCTGATGGGTGAGATTGCTGAATGGCCTTATAAGCGGCTACAGAGCCTTGTTCCTCAAGAGTTGCTACAGAATCAATACCCGCTTTTTTCAGCATTCTTTCCGTTGCCAACCTAAGATTTGGTAAATCCTTAAGGCGATCCGGTTTTGCAGATGCTTGGCTTTCTTTCTCTTTCTTTGCAATCTCTAATGAGTTTTTCGCTTCAGCGAGAGTGGTTGCTGAATCTGACATCCAATCATCAGGTAACGCATAATATTTTGTTACGACAGGGTGTCCGCGCTTTTTATAGACATATGGCATATAGCCTTGCTGCTTGAACTTTTTAACGGCAATGCTATCGGCTCTTATGTGAAGTTTGTCATTTACAACAAGTGCAAACATTGTGTCTTCAACAAAAATACCGAAACCGCCAAACATTGAACGAGACTTTACTCGTCCAAGCTGTTCAAACAGCCTCATTGAGTCTTTTAGTATTGGTTTATCCATGCTGTATGTTCTCGGTGTATGTTAAATACGCCACCAAATCAGGTCCGAGAGGTTAGCAAAATATGCAGAAACTGTGTCATTTACGGGTAAATTTTATGTTTGCATTGCTTGCCATCGGTAACCCCGCTACCTACCAACTCCTGTGATAAACAGAATGTTTGGTTTAGGCCGGAGGCTTTGCGTCCCACCTTTTCAAGTGGTTTGCCCTGTGCGTGACTGAAAATAAAGCTTTGATCAATTTGAATGAGAATCACAAAACCGCCTGGTTAGTGTGATGTTCATCCAACAAATTCATCTCAATATTGAGTCTAAACTATAACATATAATTAGCAAGTAAAGAAAAGCCGGTCAAAGCAAACTACTTATTGAGATCCTTTACGGTGTTTCGTTCTACGATTTCAGGGTGCATCTCAAATATGCGCTTTTCGTGATCTTTATCTTTGATTCTCTCAAGCAAAATTTCAAATGCATTTTTACCTACACGACGTTTGGGTTGGTGTACGGTCGTTAGTGGAGGAGAAAAGTACTCAGCAAGCTCAATATTGTCATAACCAATGACAGAGATATCGTTAGGAACGTTAATCCCTTTTTGCCCCAAGCGACTGATTAAACCGAGAGCCATCGTGTCGTTGAAACAGAAAATGGCCGTTGGTTTGTTGTCCATCGCCGCAATTTGGTCTGCTGCTAAGACTGCGGTATCACACTCAAAGTTACCTTCTAAGATCCAATCTTCATCGATTTTTAGGTTGGCTTCTGTCAATGCTCGCTTAAAGCCTAAAATGCGCTCTTGGCATGCTGCTTTTTCAAAATGCCCGCTTAGACAGGCAATATCTTTATGGCCTTTATCAATCAGGTATTTTGTGGCGAGATAACCACCTTCTTCTGAATTATCGATTATTTTATCAGCCTGGGAGCTTTCTGGGCCCCAATCCATGACAACCTTTGGAATGGTTGAGTGACGATCAAGCATTTCTCGAAGTTCTTCAGTAAGGTCAGAACACATGACCAGAATGCC
This sequence comes from Vibrio genomosp. F10 str. 9ZD137, assembly GCF_049974785.1. NCBI lineage: Bacteria > Pseudomonadati > Pseudomonadota > Gammaproteobacteria > Vibrionales > Vibrionaceae > Vibrio > Vibrio genomosp. F10. Next base: position 6,150 of record NZ_JBNGCJ010001040.1, on the reverse strand, counting down.
ATCCACTCGTTTCTCGGCCAGCATGCGAATATAGTCACGCTGTTTTTCATAGATACCGCCGGTGTTACAAAGAATCAGCGTGTAGCCTTGGCGATAACAATAGCTTTCAACACCGTCAATGACTTCAGAAAAGAAAAGATTAGTAGACTGAGTGACCAGCATGCCAATAGTTCGTGTTGTGTTGCATTTTAAGCTGCGGGCAACGGCACTTGGCGCGTAGTTGAGCTCTTCAACGGCTTTATTCACTTTTTCTTGTGTCGTTTCTGCCACGAATCGCGTTTTATTGATAACGTGAGAAACAGTGGTCGTTGATACGCCAGCTAAGCGAGCAACATCTTTAATTGTGGCCATAATTCTTTTCCTGTTAATTGCAGTTGCAATTCCATTCACTAACAAAGCGTTTCAGTGCTTACATGAGCAAAAACATCTTATTATGAGTAAAAACACAAAAACCGCCAATAATAGCGGTTAGTTAGTCATTCTTTTGTCGTTATTATTTCAATTTTAGACGTCATGTGAAGGACAAGCAATGAAAAGCGGTCATATTCGCGTGATCTAAAACGACAATTAGACAATATCATGGTGTTTATATCGAGTTTTTACTCGCCAGTTAAGTACTGGTAATCGAGTTCCAGAAAAGCACTCATCAATTCAGATACTGCAGCATAGAAACCGAAATCATCCAATTGCTGACATTTATGGGTGAATTGCGGGACCCAAGATAACAAGTAGGTTGAGATAAACTGTTCTTGCTCAATCAGCGCTTGGTCAAGGTGCTTTTCTATTTCAACTTCATTGGAACGGATAATCAGGTGACCTAAAAAATCGAGCTCAATAGCGATATGATCAGCCGGTTCATTGAGGGTTTCATGAACTGCCACATTATGCTTCGCCATCAGATCCGCCATTTCCTTTGCAGGGGTATCGTTGAGTATTCCAGCCTCGCCAATATAAATTGACGCGTATGGCAGAGCCGAATCTTTCTCTGACTTTAAAAATAGGTCACAAAAGTCAGCAGATAACTCAAGTTGTGCATCTTCTCTATCTTGCAGTCGATTCAGTGCATCAACGAGTTTATCAATCGCAGGCTTTAATGATGGGTTCTCTCCCAAACCAGTAAGGAAAGCTCTAATCTGAGCCGACTGGTACTGTTCGACATCCGGTTCTGTGAGTTCTTTGGCGAATAGACTAGATAGCCACCAGTAGATTTCAGCACGTTTTTCGTTGAATGCTTTTGTTTCTTGCATTGTCATTAGCCTTAACAGAAATAATCTTTCTAGTTTAACGAATAAAAATGAACAGGGTTACTTAAGAGTATGATAAAAATTGTGAAATTATGTCGAATTATGAACAGATTCAGCTATCTTGTTTTGAATCAATAAACTTGCAAGATTTGTCCAAACTTAACCGGATGAGCTAGAATTGTGATGAATTATGAATAGAATGGCTCTAGCAAAATCATTCCAATGAATAAAAATAAGTGGGTTAAATGACTTATCATATACTGGTCGTCGAAGACGATGCTGTCACACGCAGTAAGCTGGTCGGCTACTTTCAGAATGAAGGCTATACGGTGAGTGAAGCTCAAAGCGGTGAACAGATGCATGAAATATTGAACATGTCCTCTGTCGATTTGGTCATGCTTGACATTAACCTTCCAGGCTCTGATGGCCTGATGTTGACACGAGAACTGCGAAGTCAGTCGGACATGGGTATTATTTTGGTAACCGGGCGAACCGACAGCATTGATAAGATTGTTGGCTTAGAAATGGGCGCGGATGATTACGTCACCAAACCCTTTGAATTACGTGAACTGCTGGTTCGAGTGAAAAATTTATTGTGGCGGATCTCAACAGCAAAGAATGCCTCTTCTCTCCCTGCGGTAAAAGACGCCAACGAGAAATTGGTTCACTTTAGTGATTGGACGTTTGATATTCAGCGCAGAGCACTTAGTCGTGATGGTGTTCCGGTTAAACTGACCAAAGCCGAATACGAATTGCTTGTTGCGTTATCATCGTACCCTAACCAAGTGCTAAGCCGAGAACGTATACTCAACATGATCAGTCACCGCGTTGATGCGCCAAACGATCGTACTATTGATGTGTTGATCAGACGCATGAGAGCGAAAATGGAATACGACGCAAAGAACCCCCAAATTTTTGTCACTGTCCATGGCGAGGGGTATATGTTTGCCGGAGACTAAACCTAGCATTCGTAAAAGATTGTGTTCCCACAATCACGGTATTTATTCATAGGATAGACAAAACAGCCCGAACTTTATGACTTCGGGCTTTTAATATGGGAGCGATCTATCTCGGAGATTCATAAATTTAACCGTTTTAGAGATGACGCCTAAAGCGTATTGTCTTCTACTTCCAAAACGTTCTCTTCGTAATTGGCGGCTTTATCACGTAATGTTTGCCAGATCATCCCTAAGGTTTCGTGCCAATATCGTTCTGTTTGCTCTAGGTAGCGTGCTCTTGGTGTGTATTTTTCCCAAGGCTGATTAATATTTTGGTGGGCCAAGTAGTTAGTTGGCGCAGGAACTGGTTTAATTCCAGCGGAGTGAAACTCGTTTAGTGAGCGCTGCATATGACTTGCCGATGTAACGAGTATCAGTTTTTTCTGACCGACAAACGCCGCGGCTTGTCGCGCTTCTTCCCACGTATCTTTGGCTGTTTCCAGCAAGATAATATCAGACTTGGACACCCCTAACGCGAGTGCAACTTTCGCCATCATTCGCGCGTTACTAAATTCAGAACCTCCAGCGTAACCTGAGAGAATCAGTTTAGAACCCGGGTACATACGAGAGATTCGAATCCCTTCACTCAGTCTCATCAACGCAGTGCGACTGAGTTCAGAGGTGGGTGGGATTTGATCATCGACCACATGCCCACTGCCTAGAACCATCACGTAATCGATAGATTCATCGATGGGTAAAAAGGCAGAGTAAGTCCGCTCCATTGGCATTAGAAGGCGCGTAGAGATAGGTTGGAAAGCAATGAGGAAAATACCGCAAAGAGAAAACAATACGACAAAACATCCTGTCTTTCGTTTAGCGGTAAACATAATAAGCATCAAGCCTAAAAAACCAACAATGAGCATTGCAGGTAAAGGCATCAACAATGAAGAAACAATCTTTTTCAGCTCAAACATACAAAAATAGTCCGAAAAAACACCACTTGATAATAAAAATAGGAGAATCCTTCTCTATTCCTACCATTCCTATGACAGAATAGCGGGACAATTCTTTATCATAACCCAACTGTTGTAAGCGAACGCCGTGATTTCGACGATATCGCCCACAAATTTGTAAAAAACATGGATGGTTTGAGTAAAGCCTAGGCACGCCAAGTCATTGTTTGGGAAGACCTTCGGTTATTTTTACACGGTTTGAACATGGGTCTTTGTTACAGAAAGCACTTAGCGATTCTATTAAAACGGGCTCGTTAGGAGAAAATACTACGACACTCGTTAGACATTTATTCACTTAAAGGTGAATAGAGTATAGCGAGGATAGGGAACAACCCATAATAAGAAGCAGTACTGATTCTAGACAAACAGTCATGTCGAATAAGAGCCGTACTTGCCATTAGGCCGATGCATTGAAGTGTTGATGTGTTGGTAAAAAGAAAAAGAAATCAGGAATAGACATGAGTGAGATGACTCTCAATGTTGCTGAACAGCCAGTGGATGAATTGGTTGGTTGGGTAAAGCAGCACGATTTCTCATTAAACCTCTCAAATGAACGGCTCGCATTTTTAATAGCGTTAGCGGTTTTAAGTGATAATAGGTTTGATGAAGAACTGGGTGAAGGTGAGTTGCATGATGCTTTTACCATCGTCACTCGGATGTTTGAAAGTACCGGAGAAGCCTCCGCGTTTCGCGCGAATAACGCGATCAATGAATTGGTCAAGCAACGTTTAATCAGCCGTTTCACCAGTGAAGTGACGGATGGGGCGAGTATATACCGATTATCATCGCTTGCTATCGGCATCACCGATTACTACCTGCGTCACCGAGAATTTTCTAAGTTGAAACTATCGATTCAGCTTTCTATGGCTGCTGATGAAATGGCGAAAGCGTCTAAGTCAGCCCACCAAGGTGGCGATGCGACGCACTGGAAAAAGCGAGTGTATGGCGTTTTGAAATACTCGGTGGGTGAAATATTTGACCAAATAGATCTCAATCAACGAGTGATGGATGAACAGCAGCAGAACGTAAAGCTTCAAATAGCAGAGCTATTGAATAAAGACTGGCGAGAAGCCATTAATAATTGCGAATCTTTACTGTCAGAAACGTCGTCGACATTAAAAGAACTGCAAGATACCTTGCAAGCCGCTGGTGATGAACTGCAAACCCAAATTCTCGATATTCAAGGGTTGGTTTATGGTGATCCTACCTTTGAAGAAATTGAAGAAGCCTTGTTCAGTTTACAAACTAAATTAGATCGAATCATCAGCTGGGGTCAGCAGGCTATCGACCTTTGGATAGGGTACGATCGCCATGTGCACAAATTCATTCGTACTGCGATAGACATGGATCAAAACCGTGCGTTCAGTCAACGCCTACGTCAATCGGTTACCGATTATTTTGATACTCCATGGTATCTGACTTATGCAGATGCGGAACGATTAAGTGACTTACGAGATGAAGCCCTTGTTCTTCGTGATGATGAAGTCACAGGGCAAGTTCCACTTGACGTTGAGTATGAAGAAATTCAACGAGTGAATACAGAGTTATCAACCAAAATCAGTTCGATGCTCAAGCAGCATAAAGAACAGGGCAGCCATATCGATCTAAGTCAGGTGCTGCGCGACTATCTATTCACTCATCCACAGACTCATCATTTTGATTTAGCCAGAATGATTATTGATCAAGCCGTTCGATTAGGGTATTCGGAATCAGACTACCGAGCGATTCAACCTAATTGGCAAGCAATTAATGATTTTGGTGCAAAGGTACAAGCAAATGTCATCGACCGATATTAATGAATACATGCCAGAAAACCTGGCAAAAGCAATATCAAACCCACTGTTCCCAGAACTCGACAGCCTATTGCGCATGGGGCGTCATGTATCGAGTGACGATCTGGATAAACACGCTTTACTCAGTGATTTTGAAACGGAATTGGCCCTTTTCTATCAACGCTATAACGTTGAGTTGGTGAAAGCACCGGAAGGCTTTTTCTATCTTCGTCCACGTTCAACCTCGCTTATCAACCGCAGTGTATTAACTGAGCTCGATATGCTGGTGGGTAAAGTTCTGTGTTTCCTGTACCTAAGCCCAGAGAGACTTGCCCATGAAGGCATTTTTACCAATCAAGAGCTGTATGAAGAGCTACTGAACCTCGCTGATGAAAAGAAACTTATGAAGTTAGTGACAAACAGGGCAAGCGGATCAGATTTAGATAGAGAAAAACTGTTTGAAAAAGTACGGACTTCACTGCGTCGATTACGCCGATTAGGCATGGTAATTAATGTGGGTGAAACCGGTAAATTTCAGATAAGCGAGTCGGTTTTCCGTTTTGGTGCCGATGTTCGTATTGGTGATGATGTTAGAGACGCGCAGCTGCGTTTGATTCGAGATGGTGAAGCGGTGGTTCATACGCAACAACCAAGCCAAGGGGAATTGTTACAAGATAGCGACGACTCTGAAGACAATGATGACGCTCAATATAGCGAAGCAGACGAAACAGATATGGAAGGTAACGCATGATTGAAAGAGGAAAGTATCAATCACTCACGATGATCAACTGGAACGGTTTCTTTGCGCGAACCTTTGATATTGATGATTTAGTTACCACCTTGTCGGGTGGGAACGGTGCGGGTAAGTCGACCACTATGGCCGCTTTTATTACGGCGCTTATTCCAGACCAAAGCTTACTTCACTTTAGAAATACAACAGAAGCGGGGAGCTCACAAGCCTCACGTGATAAAGGGCTTTACGGGAAGTTGCAGCCTGGCGCATGTTACGCAGCTCTTGACGTTGTGAACTCGAAAAAACAACGTTTACTGTTTGCCGTGAAGCTTCAGCAGGTGGCCGGTCGAGACAAAAAAGTCGATATTAAACCGTTTGTCATTCAAGGTTTACCGAGCCATATCAAGCCAACGGAGATTCTGATTGAAAGCGTTTCAGACAGCCACGCTC
>NZ_JBNGCJ010001039.1:0-1050 GCF_049974785.1 Vibrio genomosp. F10 str. 9ZD137 | reverse complement strand
ACCGCTCTTCCGATCTGTAAAGATGTTCATGGTCATTGGATTGAGCGCTTTTGCTAATTTTGCTCCGGAAAACAAAAAGAGACTGTGGGCGACAAAAGCAGTGATCATCCGTATAGCAGACGCTGCGATCGGATCAACAGAAGTCAGCATCACAGGCTTTGCAATGATTCCACCGAGTGCTTGGCATAAAGCGGCAAGAAGCCCTAATGCGAGGCCAACCCACACCTTTCCTTTGATAGTATCGAGATTACTTTGTTGTCGACCTTTTCGGCCAAAGAAAATAGCCGTAACAACACCAGAAAACACTAGCACCGAACCCAATAGTTCCGTTGAACTCATGGTTTCACTAAAAATAAAGTACCCGAGAATGCCGGAAAATACCGCATGACAAGAAAAGAGAAGCCCAGCTTGCCTTGGACCCATGCGATTGAGACAGGCGAATAAAGCGGTGTCACCGATAAAGATGCCAATCAAACCAGAGAGCATCATCGGGGTGATGTCACTGAGTTCAATCGATCCCCAACCACCGGTAAAGAGCGCCATACAAGACAGGATGAGGGAAGTGCACCCCATGCGCCAGCGACTGTAGGCAAACGATCCTAAATGCAATGATGGTTTTACTGAGAGCAAGCTGGCGATTGCCCAAAGAAATGCGGCTGCGAGCGCGAGCCATTCAAATCCCACGTCGCGTCTTCCTTGAGTTCGTAGGTGATTAACGGCTTACAATATGCCCTAATCTTGAATCATTGCCTAGGGATATATCCTCGTCCAATTCAGATTAGGGTAATGTGGCGTATTCGGTCCTTTTTAGGTCAATATCAGCAGAGCGGCATAAACAATCAGTAAGCCCATTACCCCGATAATCAACCCGGTTTTGGCCATGTCTTTACTTTCAATCAGACCGGTTGAGTAGGCCAATGAATTCGGTGGCGTCGAGACAGGAAGAATCATCCCAAGTGATGCTGAGAACGCCACCACGACCAGTAGCCCTTGAAGACCGCCAACTGCGGCAAGGCTTTCCATTGAAGCACCAATAGATCGGAAGAGCGG
>NZ_JBNGCJ010001038.1:0-1217 GCF_049974785.1 Vibrio genomosp. F10 str. 9ZD137 | reverse complement strand
GGTGCCATACGGCGTCGTTGGTCAGATTGCAGGTCGCTTGATTTACCGGGTTGTTCTACCGAAAAACTGCGCGGCATAAGATCATCGCCAGAAGCGACGGAGACAACAATATTATCCGTGTCACTAAGTTCACCATCACTGACCGTTAACTTAAACATATAATCACGATCACCATGATTGCCGGATGGCAAGCGGACATTGGTATATTTTGATTGTGGATCCGTGATTTCAGCTTGTGGCCCAGAAATTTGTTCCCAATGATATTCTAGCTTATCACTGTCAACATCGGTCGATAATGAACCATCTAATTGAACTTCTGCTGGCAGTGCGTCAATTTGAATGTCTTTTCCTGCGATCGCATTTGGGCGTTGATTCTTTGCTGCTAAGCCCGTAATAGAGACATTATCGACCGCTTGAGCTTTACCATCATTAACCGTTAGCTGAAAAGTATATAGCGCATCTTCAGTTAACCGTGGTAATTCAAAACTGGCTATCTCTTTTTGGCTATTACTAATGTCAACACTTGGCCCTGAAACTTGTCGCCATCGGTAGGTCAAGCGGTCGCCGTCTTCATCAAACGAATCCGAACCGTCGAGAACAACGGCCTGACTTGGTGAAAGAACTTCTATATCAGGCCCTAATTCAATACTTGGCGCGCGGTTAGCCTGCCCTGAGTTACACTCCGAGGAGTCAGGAATCGGTAACCAAGGATCATTGCCCCATCCGGACTGGTTTGATGATGTTGGGCCATTGGGATTGGGCTCGCTGCTTGAGCCTGCCCACCACTTTGATTTATATAACATTTGTTCATGGCACACTTCTACACCACCGGAATAACTTTTCCTTTCCCATTTTTCAGCCGCTATAGCCAATGAAGAACATGTACTGGTTATTAATATGCATATTGGCAAAATTTTGTTCGTTTTAGTCACTCTACTTTTCCCTTGTTTTACTTTGAAGGCAGAAAGTATTGAGTGGAACAAATGACATGTGTATGAAACGGTTCGTTACATCGCCACCACTACATAGCAAGGCGTATAGTATAATTTCTTTTGTTGATTGAGGGCGTGTTGATCTTTCGCGGTTAAATTTTGTTCGAGATAAAATCGTTTTAGGCGTGGCGAAAAGTATGATGCCTAGTTATTCTAAGCCAATACTTCTCAACAATTACTTATCAACAATTACTTATCAACAAAGCATAAAACGATTTTAGCCGA
>NZ_JBNGCJ010001037.1:0-802 GCF_049974785.1 Vibrio genomosp. F10 str. 9ZD137 | reverse complement strand
TAGAAAGCAAAGAGCCTAGCGGCAGTAAATCGAACATCTGGAACATCGCCAGAGACACATCTGTCAAGCCATTTACGCCGAGTTCACCTACGCCATTCTTAACTTGATCAATCGCCATTCCACCGAATGTAGACATCCAAAGTATGGTAAATGCGGTAGGGATAAGCAGTACTGCAGTGATGAATTGTCTAACCGTGCGACCTCGAGAAACACGCGCGATAAACATCCCTACAAATGGTGACCACGATACCCACCACGCCCAGTAGAATACCGTCCAGCCTTGGAACCATGCTTCATCGGCGCGACCGTGAGGGTTACTCAATGGAATGATATTTTCAATGTAAGAAAAGAGCGTTGTTGGAATAGAACCCAATGTTACCGCGTAGCCCACTAGGCAAACGAGTGCTAAGAGCGCAACAGCAATAATCATGTTGATATTACTAATGACTTTAACACCGCCATCGATACCACGTATCACTGACACAACCGCTAATAAGGTCACAATGGTAATAACGATGATTTGTGTGGTTAAGCCTGCCTCTATACCAAATACATGTTGGATACCACTCGCAGCTTGCTGAGCACCCAAACCGAGTGATGTAGCAAGACCAAACAATGTTGCTAATACCGCAAGTATGTCTACGATATGACCAGGCCAACCCCATGCTCTATCCCCTAAAATAGGGTAAAAAATAGAACGGATAGACAGTGGAAGTCCTTTATTGTAGGTAAAGAAGGCTAGCGATAATGCAACAACACTGTATATCGCCCATGGGTGCAATCCCCAGTGATACATAGTGGC
>NZ_JBNGCJ010001036.1:0-3385 GCF_049974785.1 Vibrio genomosp. F10 str. 9ZD137 | reverse complement strand
CCTACGATGGATTGCAAGAGATCTAATTCACCTCGATTGAATTTATCGGACAGCTCTTGCCAGGTGAATCCATTAACAAACTCAAACTTTAACCCCGTCATTTCACTCACGATGGAAAGGAGATCAACGGAATAACCTCTTGGTTCGCCTGCCAATGAATAGTCTAAAGGGCCCCAATCATTTTGGTTAGAAACCAGTAATGATCTTGAGTCTTCTAAAAACCGTTTTTGCTCTGCATTAAAGGTCAGCACGTTAGATGGAGGAATAATTGTTCGTTGGATCTCTTTTTGTTGGCTATGGCTAGACGCAATAATTTCGCCTCTGTTATTAAAAATGAAAGACTCAACGCCTAACTCCCCACCTAACCCCAAAGCTTTTGGCGAGATCAGAGAGCTGACTGAAGACAGGACAATATCTATCCCTATCACTTCATGATTGGTTCTCACTGCGTACGTTTGCCCAGTTATTTTAAGATGTTGAAATAAATAGGGGTCCGTTTTGAGCACGTGTTCTTTTGTTGCTTGAGCATACCAAGGCCGCTGAGTTGGGTAGAAGTTACTCTCTTCCGTCGTTTTTTTGGTCAGCGTATAATTTTCGGTATAATAGTGTGTCTCTCTTACCCTGTTCTCTTTGGGCCCATTAACCTGTATCACGACCCATCGATCATTAACCGCAGCGTTAAGTTTCTCTCGGACAATCGGCGATGAATCAAGGTTAATTATTTGGTAAAAATCTTCATTGTTACTGCCCCAATAAATACTATAAAACATGGGGTTATCTAACAGTGTCTGAGTAAAAATAGTCTTCACTTCACGTTGACTAAATTGATACTCGGTTACCACAGAAATATGCTTCAATAACCTTGCAACATTCGAAGCATTGGCCTCTATATCCTCTATATGCTCACTGACTTTAGATGAGGTAAACGACAGTTTAGACAGCACTAAATCTTCTGACATCTCTCTTGAAAAGTGATATTGGATAGAAATGGTAAAAAGAGAAGTGAGCATTGTAGCGAGGATGAATAAACTCCCGACAGTAAAACGGATCGAGTACTTTCTAGTCTTCCTTTTTGAATCTTTCATTCCCACCCTCCATAGTGTGACCGAATGACATTGGCGTTTATACGCTCTATTTAACTCATTTTTTTTATTCAATTGTCAGCATAGCAAGCTAACTGGCACCTTGATGTTCATACCGTGAACTTTATGAACTAAATCTCCTAAATGACCAATATTCTTTTTATCCACACATTAAAGACAAAAAATTAACATCCACGTAACCTCAAATGACTCTGCATAGTCGGTTCACTTGTCTATGCAGACAAACATAATGATAAGCACTCGTCTATTCAGATCGTGCACCTACATAAGGAACGTGAAACATGTTTAAGGTATTAAAACCAACACTTGCAGCGTCTATTATCGCAGCATCATTTTCTTTCAGCGCTTTTGCAGCGGATCTAGAGAAAATCCACTTTATTATTCCAGGTGGCGCTGGTGGTGGTTGGGATATGACCGCTCGTGGTACAGGGGATGTTCTGGTTAAATCTGATATTGTTGAAAATGTGTCATTCCAAAACCTTTCTGGTGGCGGCGGCGGTAAAGCCATTGCACACCTTATAGAAACGGCTGAGCGTCAAGAAGACACCCTAATGGTAAACTCAACACCGATTGTTGTTCGCTCACTAACCGGTATTTTCCCTCAATCTTTCCGTGATTTAACGCCTGTTGCAGCAACTATCGCGGACTACGGTGCAATCGTTGCCTCTGCTGATTCTCCCTACAATACATGGGAAGACGTGGTTAAAGAGTTCGAATCGAACCCTCGTAAAGTAAAAATTGCTGGCGGATCAGCGCGTGGCAGTATGGACCACCTTGTTGTTGCGGCAGCGTTTAAAGGTGAAGGGTTTGATGCGAAGAAAGTTCGCTATATTGCCTACGATGCGGGTGGTAAAGCAATGGCAGCATTGCTATCAGGCGAAACACAACTTCTATCAACGGGTTTAGGCGAAGTGTTAGAAATGTCTAAATCAGGTCAAGTAAAAGTTATTGCCATCACGGCACCTGAGCGTCTTGAAGCGGCTCCAAACATTCCAACACTGGTTGAGTATGGCAATGAGACCGTCTTTGCTAACTGGCGCGGTTTCTTTGCAGCACCAGGCGTTAGCCAAGAAAAAGTGGACTCATGGAACCAAGCACTGACGAAGATGTACAAAACAGAGCAGTGGGAAGTGGTTCGTGACCGTAACGGTTGGATCGACAACTACAAAGCAGACAAAGACTTCTATTCATTCCTTGAAGATCAAGAAAAGCAAATGGGCGATCTAATGCGTGAGCTTGGTTTCCTTAAGTAACACCATTAGTAACACATCAATATAGGGCTTCTGGGCAGTTATATGCCGTTGAAGCCCTAGATATAAACCGTTTTGCCGTATACGAGTTTACCCTCAAAACTCCTTTGTTTATTGCATATTTTATGTACTTAAGCAGGTAAGCCCAATTGACTAGCAGTAATTTAGCTTACTTTTTGGTTAGCGCTTAGCTCTTCACTATAGAAGATAGCGGCTCATTAACTCGCTCGTATACGGCCTTTTATTTCCTCAGCAATTGGAGTTGGATATGTCGGATTCGCCAACCAATTTTTTCACTAAAGAAAACTTACTGTGTCGCGATAGAGTCGGGGCGTTTATCTTCCTTTTAGTCTGTTTATGTTATGGCTACCAAAGCACTCTTATTCCTTTGTTCCCTGGCGATGAATATGAACCGTTTACGGCAAGAACCTTGCCTACCCTACTCACCTTTGCTGGTATCGGCCTTTCCCTTCTTTTATTAGTGACTGGCAAAAAAGATGTAGACAGTGGTGCCGTTACTGACTTTGACTGGAAGTTGCTTATCGCATTTTTGTGCTTGATGGCATTGTACGGACTTGGATTAACCTACTTAGGTTTCGTGATAGCAACCAGTCTGTTTCTTCTTGCTGGCTTCTACTTACTCGGAGAACGCAGAAGATCCGTACTGCTGGGCGCGTCATTCCCTTTTGTTATCATTTTTTATTTGCTCCTGACACAAGGTTTAGATATTTATCTTGAGCCTGGTCTGATCTTCACTCTCTGGTAATTAGGACTCACAATATGTTAGACGGAATTTTACAAGGACTCTCTACCGCAGTGATGCCAATGAACATCATGATGGTAGTTGTTGGTTGTTTTGTGGGGACTTTTATCGGCATGCTGCCTGGCCTAGGGCCAATTTCAGCGATTGCTTTGATGATCCCAATCACTTATGGATTAGACCCTTCTTCTGGCCTTATCTTGATGGCGGGTGTTTATTATGGCGCGGTATTTGGCGGTTCGACCTCGTCAATTTTGATTAACGCACCAGGC
>NZ_JBNGCJ010001035.1:0-422 GCF_049974785.1 Vibrio genomosp. F10 str. 9ZD137 | reverse complement strand
GAACTGCGCCAACCGCCAGCATTGCTGGGATGGCAGCGTGGTTAGAGTTAACCGCACGGTCAGTCAGTAGAATAATAGAATAGCCATCAATCACGGCATCTTCAGCATATTGGCAGATACGCTTAAGCGCACGCTCTAACTTACCTTCGTCCCCATTTGCTTGGAATACGATATCCAGTGTCTTCGCTTGAAGATGCTCGTTGTCGATTGCACGCAGTTTTTCTAACTCTGAGTTAGAAAGAACTGGAGATTCAAGCTCTACTTTTTGGCAGTGTTCAGGTGTTTCAGCAAGTAGGTTCTGATCTTTACCTAGGTAAGTGTTCAGAGACATAACCATACGTTCACGAATCGGGTCGATCGGCGGGTTAGTGACTTGTGCAAACAGCTGCTTGAAGTAGTTTGATAGGAGATCGGAAGAGCGG
>NZ_JBNGCJ010001034.1:0-972 GCF_049974785.1 Vibrio genomosp. F10 str. 9ZD137 | reverse complement strand
ACCGCTCTGCCGATCTTTACCAAACTCAAGAGACTTCAAATGAAAACCAGTTATTTACTATCGGCGTAGTGCTGACCGCTATCGCGTTGGCTGGCTTATGGCTCAGCGAGCATCATCGCTTCACTATGGCGTGGCTTGGTGTGTTGGTAGTGTCGATTCCTTTGTATCTGCCCAAAACGCTCTGCGTGTTAGCAAATTGGAGTGAACAACGAACTCAGTCAGGGTTGATGCAGTATCTGTTTGCTGAACTGCGAGAGCTGATATCTCCCCTTTCCCTTGCCATGATGGCGCTACTACTTGCTGTGACTGCCAACATGGGAATGAATACGTTAGTCGGCAGTTTTGAATCCACCCTAAAGCAGTGGCTAGAACAGCGATTGCACGCCGATATTTACATTAGCCCAGCTCAAGGTGAAATCGCTAATGTCGAGCGCGCATTGGAGGAGTTTGAAAGCGTTGAAACCGTCTACAAGCAGTATTACGTCGATGATAACTTGCAAGGCTTACCGATTTTACTCGGCACCAAAGACAAGGACACATTAGAGCAAACCATGGTATTCCAATCGCAGCTTGATACGTTCTGGTCACGCTTTTACCAAGGTGAATTAGTGGCGATCAGCGAACCCACGGCGGTGAAGCTCGGCTTATCATTGAACAGCGAACTAAAACTCGACGCTATCCCAGACAAATCACTAACAGTTGGCGCAATTTTCCATGATTACGGCTCACCCAATGGCGAAGTGTTGCTTGCCCCTAATTTATGGTTTGAAAGTGGCTTTACTGATCTACCCATCAGCCTGGGCATCAAAGTCTCCGATAACCCGCAACAGGTATACAAACAACTAAAGCAGCAATTGAATTTGCACCCTAGCCAGCTTTACGATCAGGCGCAGATCAAATCGATCGCTTTAGGTATCTTCTCGCAAACCTTTGCCATCACTCGGGCGCTTAATGGCGTTACCTTAATGGTGG
>NZ_JBNGCJ010001033.1:0-1590 GCF_049974785.1 Vibrio genomosp. F10 str. 9ZD137 | reverse complement strand
CCAAGTACCGTCTGAACAGCCACCAGCGCATCAGCCGCAGAACCGCCCTTTTTAAGCACTTCATACCCAGCTTCGACAGCAAGAGGGTGAGCGGCCGCAACCATATATTGGTGAGCAATAACGCTCTGTTTATCAGAGACTTTACTGGTAAACTCTGGCGAAACACTATCGGCGACATCGCCAATTTGAGTATTGGCCTGAGCCGAATAAGCCGTAAGAGCGATACCTAACGTTAACAGCGTTTCTTTAAACATAGTTTCCCTTGCCTTTGTTTAACTTCCTACCGTTTAATAGTTATATCAAAGTTCGGCATAAACATTTGTCGTTTCATTGAGACTTGGAACGGTTGACCAATCAAGGAGCACCATTCCATTGACGACATAAAGGCGCTCCTCTGAGCGCCTATATCATATCGACCAGTCTAGAAACGCTTTTCTACTTCACGAGTGCCCCCCGGTTAGCGGTAAATATACGGGAGCAGTTTACGTTGATTAAACTCGTCGAGATCGTGGCCTATCCATAATTCAGCCCCTGCCTCCGCGATGATCTTCTCTATCTTTTCAAACGCTTTTTTACTTTGCATCGGCTGATTGAAGACTGGAATGGCTCGTATACGTCGATTTTTCCGTGTGTGGTACAGGTCTCCAGACAATACAACTGGCCCATAATTTGGTAAATCGACATACAAAACTTGGTGACCTGGTGAATGGCCGTAAGCCGACAAAATGACTACTGAACCATCGCAAGAAAGCTCTACGATACGAAGATGAATATCTACGCCAGTCAGTCTTGGGTTCATCAAAACCCGCTGCAAAAAAAACCAGAAGACCTCGATCACGCCAATGCGTTCACCTTGCCTTACTTAGCCAAAGGTTGGACCCTCTTCAAAGGTAAGAATTCGTACACGATTAACACTAATTATCGAATCTATGCGAACGATTTTGGGCCATTGACACAAGGTCTAATGCACAATCCCGTTATTAGCGCCCTACCCACTCTCTATGGCGATGAGTTTGTAAAAAAAGGCCATCTAGTCAAACTATTACCTTCCTATCAAGTAGAAACGCCAGGCCCCATTTACGGTGTCTATCCATCAAAACAGTTTATGCCAAGAAAAACGAAAGAGCTGCTTAACTTTCTTCATGATAAATTTGAACAGCTGCCCTAGCGTTATTGAGCCCGTAACTCGATAACGTTTTTGCTTTTGCTTTTGCTTTTGGCGCTGATGAGACGCACTCTTGGGTGCGTTCCTTTCTGATCTGTACCACTAGCGGGGTTGTCTATCGAACTGGTTTCTCTCTCTATGCTGCTTTCAATTTATACGCAAGCTTCAATATATAGGTAGCTTTCAATATATAGGCAGCTTCGCCTGTAAATGTGAAGTACCGGCGGCTCAATTTATAACATCAACACCACTCGTGCGTGTGAACCTGATTTAGGTATTGCCCAGTCAGATTGGCAATATCGCGCGTACAGCGGCAGCAAAAAATTTGAAGACCTAAAAGGTAAACGGGTTAACATTGGTAACCCAAGCTCTGGTCGACGCGGTGCCATGGAAGTATTGATTGCTGACTATGGCAGGATAAATAG
>NZ_JBNGCJ010001032.1:0-9563 GCF_049974785.1 Vibrio genomosp. F10 str. 9ZD137 | reverse complement strand
CTCGATGGCGGCGCTGGTGGGGGGAGGCTCGATTCCTCGGCCCGGAGAGATTTCTTTAGCCCATAACGGGTTACTCTTTTTGGATGAAATGCCCGAATTTGAAAGAAAAGTGCTCGATTCATTGCGAGAACCTTTGGAGTCGGGTGAGATCGTGATTTCTCGCGCTCAAGGAAAAACCCGTTTCCCAGCTCGCTTTCAATTGGTTGGGGCGTTAAACCCAAGTCCTACTGGTTATTACGAGGGAAGTCATACGCGTACCAATCCTCAATTGATTCTGCGCTACTTGAGTCGACTTTCTGGTCCACTGCTTGATCGGTTTGATATGTCGATAGAAATTCCAGTGCTACCCAAAGGCGTTCTTACAGAAGGTGGAGACAGAGGTGAGCCTACTGAGGTGGTAAAACAACGAGTGAAAATCGCCAGAGAACGAATGCATGAGCGAAGTGGCGTGGTTAATGCGCTGCTTGGTAGCCGAGATATCGATCAATATTGCCCGTTGGAAAAAGTCGATGCTCAGTTTTTAGAAACCGCTTTGCATCGCCTTGGTCTTTCTATTCGTGCTTATCATCGGATCATTAAGGTCGCTCGAACCATTGCCGATCTCGACGGTGCAGAGAGAATAGAGAAGCCTCACTTAGCAGAGGCGCTTGGGTATCGAGCGATGGATCGATTGTTAAAGCAGCTGACCTTACAAGCGGTCTAAGAAGATGGTTAACAAGGCGGCATAACATAATAGGTTATCTTATTTTAAAGATGTGTCGCGATCATTAATCCGCCATAACCTGATGTTTATGGCGGTTCTAATTTATGATCTAGAGATTAGAATTTGTAGTTAACCCCCAGTGTTACGATGCTTTGAGATTCATCATAAAAGTTAATATTTGCATCGGTTTGGCTATACCCAACGAAAGAAATGAAAGACCAATTTTGCCAGCCCATCAAGTTTTGGTATTCATAGGCGACAAAAAATTTCAATCCATCATCGTTACGTATTTGATTTCCAAATAAGTGATTACCCGCTTGATAGTCATGCTGAGAATAGGCCGCGGTTAAAGCGATGTTATGCTCACCGATTGATTGAAACAGACTCAGTTCACCTCGGTACCCCTGGTAAGAATTGGCTTCCCCTTGTGCATCGCTTTCAATATACGCGATGGCAGGCAGCAGCATGGTCGTGCGGCTTAGAGGAATTCTTACTTGCCCTTTGATGAGAAAGGTTTTGGCGTCACGAGCTAATGCGGTATTGACCAGGGCATCCTGCTCAACCTCTTTATCAGCGTAGGCCATGTCGAGAGAGAATAAGCTCCCTCCAATATTCGACAGCTTTAATCGATAAGCGTTACCGTCGACATCGGTTTCTTGGCGTGCCGTTGTGGTCTCGTAAGGATTCTGCCACTCACTGCCCGACATGACCGTTGGAAGGTAGGCGATGTCTACTGTCATTCTCGAAGGGAATTGATATTTATAACCCAATTGTAAGGCAAGTGTCCCTATCGCGATATCATCACGAGTCGTACCAAAATAGACCTGTTGGTTTGATCGGCCGAATGTATAGGCAAGATTACCTAGCGGGGCAACAATCACTGTGTCATCGGTTTCTGCGGTTTGATCTAAACCGGTTAGAATGGCATTAGCGTTGGTATTGAGATGCGATTGAGTGGAGATATACCCAGTATTGAGAGAGATCTCTCCGCTAAACCCATTGCTAGAGCCCAGTTTGGCGTAAGTAGGGGCGGCAGTCAGTAAGGTAAAAAGTAAGATATAGCTGGCTTTCATTAGGTTCTCCATCACCTGAACAAGAGCTTCTACTATACGTTATGATTTATGTACTTATAGCGTTTTTTAATAAAAAAAGAGAACGCACTATGTTCTCTTTCATTGGATGGTGATTCTGTGGTGGTAAAACTACTTGGTCAGCAAGTAATTCACTAGTTCGAAGTATTCCGTCGTCGTTTTGATTGACTGAGCTTGAACAAGGTAGCGGTTATTGACCACGAGAGCAGGGACACCAGTTAGGCCACTGTCTTGAAACTGTTTATCAAAACGGCGAACCATGGAATCGACGGCAAAACCATTATATGCCGCGTCGTATTTCTTGCCATCAACGCCTTCATCCAAGAATATTTGGCGCAACTCTTCTTCATTTTTGGGTGGCTTGCCCATGTTATGGATGCGATTAAAAAGGACTGGGACCATTTTGTCTTCGACTTTTAGAGCGATCATCGTGGCATACGCTTTACTGACCGGTTTACCCATTGATCCGCCCATGAATGAAACATGGCTTTTCAGTAGCTTAGCGTCTTCTGGTAGCTGTTGTTTCATTTGTTCAATAACAGGTTCCAGTGAATTACAGTGAGGGCAGTAGAAAGAGAAAAACTCCGTGACTATCGGCTTTTTTGAAGGCTCAAGATCGAGCACTTTATAGTGTGTTCCTTCTTCAAACTGTGCCGCGTGAGCTGTAATACTCAGCATTAGGGTTGCGAAAATTGCAAACAGCTTCTTCATTGTTATCTCCATATTCTAATTATAAGGCAAATGCCATTACCATTGTGGTGTGAGTGATAATGACGGTTCACTCAGCGCCGCAATTTGTTCTTTAAAGCCTAAGACTTGGCTTTCCCAGTATTTTGGGTCATTAAACCAAGGAAAAGCGATGGGAAAAGCCGGATCTTGCCACCTTTTTGCCAACCAAGCCATATAGTAGACCATTCGTAGACCACGCAAAGGCTCAATAAGTTTCAGCTGCGAGTGATCAAAATCACAAAACTCTTGATAAGCTTCTAAAACGATGTCCAGTTGAGCCAATTTTTCTGTTCTATCGCCACTGAGAAGCATCCATAAATCTTGAACAGCAGGGCCATTTCGAGCGTCATCGAGGTCGACAAACATTGGGCCATCTCGCCATAGAATATTGCCAGGATGGCAGTCTCCGTGTAGGCGAATAATATCGACGTTAGGCTGCCATTGTGCTTCTAATCGAGAAATTAACAGGTCAAGATCGCTGAAAAAAGCGTTCTCAAGGTGCATTGGAATAAAGGTCGAATTTTCCAACAGCTTCTTCGGCTGATGCAAATATTCATCTAGGCTGATCGTCGGTCGATGAGCAAATGTGCGCTGCTGCCCAACTTGGTGAATGCGACCAAGAAAGCGACCCACGCCTTCCAGTTGATCCAAGTTATCCACTTCGAATTGTCTTCCGCCTACACTCACAAACAATGCAAATAGGTAGCCTTGGTATTGATGTAGAGTATGACCGTTAATTCGACATGGCGGTGCGACCGGCACTTCGGCGTCGTGCAGTTCTAGGGTAAAGTCGTGCTCTTCTTGGATTTGCAGTTCGCTCCATCGCTCAGGTCGATAGAACTTCACAACATAGCGTTGACGTTCTTCATCGGTGAATTGGTACACACGGTTTTCGTAGCTGTTAAGAGGCAAGAAACCAGACTCGGCACGAATACCGATACTCTCTAATGCGTACCACATGAAATCGGGTGTCAGGGCATTAAAATTAAAGGCTTTTTCGGTCATAAAATAAAAAGGCTCATTAACTGAGCCTTTTCCTTAGTGTAAGAGTGAGAATATCGATTAAAGCTTCTTAATAAATCGACTTTCTACTTCAATACTGAAGTCGTCATTGTCAGACAGTATAAACTGAATCGTCGTGACAGATGAGGTTAAGTTGTCAGGATTGACTCCTAAGCTCATTGGCAGGTTGAGTACTTCCCCTGGTTTCACCTGAACCGTTTGGCGACCGTACCAAGTCGCATCGGTTAAGCCGGTGACTTCCAGTTGGTAACGCTGCGTCTGTTGTGTTTTATTGATGATCTTCAAGGTGTAAGTATTTTCAATTTCACCGACGTTGTTTTCTCTGAACAGCTCACTTCGGTCACGAATAACACTGAGTCCCGCAGGATCGACACTGGCGATTTGCACAAAGAATAATCCAATCATCACAACAAGAACCAAGCCGTAACCAATCAGTTTTGGCCGCATGATATCGGTCTTATTGCCCGCCAATTGGTGTTCCGTGGTATAGCTAATGAGACCTTTTTTGTATTTCATGCGCTCCATGGTTTGATCGCAAGCATCAATACATGCGCCGCAGTTAATGCATTCGTATTGCAGACCGTCACGGATATCAATACCCGTAGGGCAAACCTGAACACAAAGGTCACAATCGATACAGTCACCTAATCCCAATTCTTTTGGATCGGCTTTACGTGCTCGTGGGCCGCGCTCTTCACCTCGCTTGCTATCGTAGCCGACAATGAAGGTATCTTTGTCGAACATCGCTGATTGAAAACGAGCATAAGGACACATGTGGATACACACAATGGAGCGCATCCAACCGGCATTCGCATAAGTACATGCGGCGAAGAAAATCACCCAAAATACAGGCCAAAAAGTGCCACTAAAGGTGAAGAAATCGACAACCAATTCTTTGACCGGAATAAAGTACCCGACAAAGGTTAAACCTGTTGCAAGAGCGATGGCGATCCAAGCGCAATGCTTTAATATTTTTCGAAACAGTATTTTCCCAGTGAGCTTTCCTGAATCTTGTTTACGCCGCTTGTTGGCGCTGCCTTCGAGTTTTTCTTCAAACCAGATGTACATAAAAGTCCAAACGGTTTGTGGGCAAAGGTAACCACACCAGACTCGACCTAAAAAAGTGGTGATAAAAAACAGCCCAAATGCCGCAATCATAAAGAGCAAGGCGAGGAGCGTGAGATCTTGTGGGTAGAGTGTGGTGCCAAAGAAGTTAAACTGCTGGCTGGCAATATCGAGCAGGATCGCCTGGCGTTCTCCGTAAGGTATCCACGGAATCAGAGTGAATAGCGCGAGTAAAAACCAGCCCCCATAGCGGCGTAGTTGCTGAAATACCCCTTTGCTTTCTCGAACATAGATGCGATTGCTTGGGTTGAAGCGATCTTGTTTCCCTTTATGGGTCTTGGGGTTATATGTTTTGGGAGTGATATCCTTAACATCGATCTTGTCCTGACTCATGAAGTCATCCTTTTCTTTGGGCTGCTAGGCATGGGTTCTGCTGCTCATGCTCTATCGACATTGCATTTTGGTTGGTCAATACTTTTGTTTGTAAATTAGCGTTGCTCGCAAATTAACGCTTTTGCAAATGCATCTTGTTTGCTGAGACGTATTTTAAACGCCTGGGCGCTAAGTGGCGGGTTATTATACAGTGGATTGTGGATTCAATTGTTTAACATTAACCACACTTCATAACAAAATGTGCCTGTTTTATGGTGGGTTAGCCTTAAAGGGAATAAAAAAGCGACCGGATGGTCGGTCGCTAAGATCACAAGGAAGGAAAATACGTTATTTGATGATGCCTCGGGCGCGTAGAATCGCCTCTTTAAAATCATTTTCTTGGTCTTTCTTTAATCCTGGAATCATGTCTGATTTATCGCTATTACGCATTTTTAGATGGTAAATAAGCACGTCGTCAGTGAGGTCGTCGAGTTTGCCTTCATAACCAGCTTCTTTCGCTAATTTTACAATAAATTGTAATAAGTTCAGCTGCTGGTCTTTTTGCCATTCAGGCTCGAGAAGCTCGACTAATTCTTCAATTCTATGGCACTTCACTATTTCATCTCACGGTTATCATTTTATGAGATCTAATGTATCAAATATCACGTTTAAATCTAGGGTTGGTCGATTTTAGGTACAAAAAAGCGCAGTGAGTACTGCGCTTTTTATTAAGCCGCTTTTGTTTCTTTAGTAGGGTCTGACACCGTTCTTGCTGTCTTCTCTGCCAAAGTCATCACGGGTGTTGCCTGTCTTGCTGTCGGAGCAGTAGCAAAGCCACTACGACGACGAGACGCACTGCGATTTGAGTGCGCAAACCTGACGGGTGTTGGGCGCATTGATTAACCTAACTGCCAGGCATATCCATTGCCAATTTAATGGCCTAAGCCGTTATGAGTTGAGCTTCAATTGCTTGAAGGGTGGCTCTTCTGGCTCTCGCCAATCCAAATAACGACTCAGGAGTTGTGATATGCAAGCACATCAAAAAATAGATTAGCACCAACTTGTGGGTTGGTCGATATATAAACAGTTTTTGTGTGGTTTTTTTATGATAAAAATGTGATTGAAATAGAGGCTAACAATTTGACGGGTCTTTTCAGGACGGAAGTAGGAAAAACGCTAGTGGGGCGATTGAGTTAAGACTCGATTCGTGGTTACTATGGATACTCATCAAGGAGGTGTGTATGTCATTTTTCAAGAAAACCCTCGCAAGTTTTGGTATCGGTTCAGCCAAGGTTGATTCGGTGTTGCAACAAGAAGTGTTGTACCCTGGTCAAGGCGTCAACGTGACCATTCATGTCTATGGCGGTTCAAGTGAACAAGAAATTGATAATATTGAGCTAAAGCTGTGCTGTCGATATGTCGAAGAGGTAACGACTGAGCCTGGAAAAAATTCTGAAGGCCAGCGTACTCGTCGTGTCAATAAAACACACACATTAGCCGAGTGGACGTTGCCCTATGCATTCACGATAAAATCAGGTGAAGAGCGAGATTTTAACGTTGAACTAGACGTCCCACTTAATACCCCAGTGACCATCGGGGATGCGAAAGTGTGGTTGGAAACCGGTCTGGATATTTCGATGTCGATCGATCCCACGGACAAAGATATTTTGACGGTGAGGCCCGACCCGTTAATGGATGGGATTTTTACGGCACTCGAAGAGCAAGGACTAAGAATTAGGCAAGTGGAGTGTGAGGCGGTCAAAGGCTTTGAATTACCCTTTGTCCAAGAGTTCGAATTTGTACCTACGACAGGTCCTTACCATGGGCGCTGGCGTGAAGTTGAAATCGTTGCGCACCATACAGAAAGCGAGTTGAAACTTTGGTTTGAAGTGGATCGAAATCGCAAAGGTGCAAAAGGTATGTTGGCAAGCTTGCTTGGGTTGGGGGAATTAAAACGTGAGTTATCTATTCCTATCGGAACCAATCCGGAACTGGCAGGGAGACAGGTTCTCGCGTTTTTAGAAGAGAGCTGTTAAGCGTGGATAATTATTTAAGCTTACAAGTGTAAGCTTAAATGTGCGATACTGCCGATTATTGAATTTCTACTTTGGTTAGTCGCTCATGAACTCTGCAGTTAGCTCGGAATATTCCGTCCGTGAAGAACAGGCAAATGCAATAACCCATGGCCTTGGTGTGCTTTTTGGCATCGTCGGTTTAGGACTCCTACTGCATAAATCGATTCATGCTCAAGGTGATACGCTGACTCTAGTGAGTATGGCTGTTTATGGCGCGAGCATTGTTGTGCTTTTTCTGGCGTCAACCTTGTATCACTCTATCCCTTCCCCTAAAGCTAAACGTTGGTTAAAAACCTTTGATCACTGTGCGATTTATTTGCTGATTGCCGGCAGCTATACCCCTTACTTACTGGTAAGTCTTCGAACGCCACTTGCGATTGGGTTGATGGCCGTCATTTGGTTCATTGCCTTGTTCGGTGTTATCGCCAAGCTGTTTTTTGTTTACAGGTTTGAAAAGTTATCATTGGTGACTTATTTAGCCATGGGGTGGCTGTCGTTAGTCGTTATCTATCAATTGGCTATCAGCATTGAAGTCGAGGGGCTAATCTTGCTTGCCGCAGGCGGGATTGTCTACTCACTCGGTGTGGTGTTTTATGCCATTAAACGCATTCCTTATAATCATGCCATTTGGCATGTGTTTGTTTTAGCAGGGTGCGTGTGCCACTTTCTTTCTATATATCTGTATGTGGTTCCTGTTTCTTCATAAGGTTAGGCCATAGGAGGCTGTGGCTATTTTGTCTCAGGGGTTTTAATCAGCAAGGGTTGGAATCAGTCGGAATTTGAATAAACAGGAATACACTAAACCGTTAACTTCTCCAGAATGCTGGGAAAAATAGCACGAGCAGAGTTAAAATCTCCAACCTTCCCATTAACATGCCAAAGCTTAATAACCATTTAGCGGCATCGGGTAACGGAGCGAAATTACCCGTTGGGCCAATGACAGAACCCATTCCCGGCCCGACATTGGCGACTGCAGTAATGGAACCTGAAATGCTGGTGATAGGGTCAAGCCCCATTGTACTTAGCCCTGCGGCAATGAAGATAATGGTAATGAAGAACATCAAGCCAAATGAGACGACAGAGCGAACAATATCGTCGTTCACCGGGCGCTGGTTGTAGCGCTGAACAAACACTCCATTAGGGTGAATAAGTTTCATCATCTGTTTATTCAGTAGCGCTATCGCAATCTGAAACCGGAAGACTTTAATCCCTCCTGAGGTTGACCCAGAACACGCGCCCGCCATCATTAAAAACGCGAAGAGAGTGGTAGGAAGTGCGCCCCATGCGGTGAAATCTTCTAAACCAAACCCAGTCGTCGTGACAACAGAGACGATATTGAACATCGCAACACGAAGGGCATCTATGCTCGAATATCCATCTCTCACGACCAGCCATAAGGCAACAACGAAGCTAGAAATTAGGAATAGATAGGTAAAGCCTCTTGCTTGAGAGTCTTGTAACAGTACATCAGGCTTACGTTTTTTTAATGCGGTGACGAAGAGCAAAAATGGTAACCCCCCCAAAAACATAAACAGCGTTGCTACCCAATGCGACCCATGAGAGAAGCTATTCATCGAACCATCAGAGGTGGAATACCCACCGGTGGATAAGGTGGTAAAGGCATGATTAATCGCTTCAAACAGTGACATACCCGTGACAACAAACCCAATACAACACAACAGGGTTAGCGTCAGGTAAACAATCACGATATTTTTTGCCACGGTTTTGGCCCTAGGGCTGCTTTTATCGGACCAATCGGAGGACTCGGTTTGGAATAGCTTCATGCCACCGACATTGAGCATCGGCAGAACAGCGACCGCCATGACAATAAATCCAACGCCGCCTAACCACTGCAATATAGAGCGCCATAATAAAATGCTAGGTGCCATGGTATCCAGGCCACTTAATACGGTGGATCCCGTAGTGGTAATCCCAGACATGGTTTCGAAGTAGGCATCGGTGAAACTAATGTGGTTAATAAACACAAAGGGGAGAGCGGCAAACGCACTGGCGATCGTCCAGACGAGGCTAGTGATGAGGAACATATCACGAACACTGAGTTTAAACGTCGCCGTCCGACCCAGTGATAAGCACAAAAAAGCCACAAAATGGGTAATCAATATCGACTGACCAAACTCCCAAAAACCAGCAGTACCAGTAAAAAAGGCAACGAGAGTCGGGATGTACATAAATAGGGCTAGCTTTGATAAAAGTAGCCCTATGACAAAGAGTATGGGACGCAGGTTTACCATTCAATGATGCTCCTAGTCGCCACGATATCTATAAGAAAAATGCACTTGGTTGGAATAGTGCTTCTACGTCGGGAACGTATTTTTTGTCAACCAAGAACATCACAACGTGGTCGTCTTGCTCGATGATGGTTCTATCGTGGGCGATGAGTACTTCTTCTCCGCGAACAATGGCACCTATGGTTGTACCCGGTGGAAGTCGAATATCCCCAATGGCGCGACCAACGACTTTAGAGGTGGTTTCATCGCCATGAGC
>NZ_JBNGCJ010001031.1:0-1068 GCF_049974785.1 Vibrio genomosp. F10 str. 9ZD137 | reverse complement strand
TAATCGTCAAACCCTCAAATGGAAACGCTGACAAGGGTAAACATAAAATGAACAGGGGGATAACAAGGGGAATGATGTATTTCATATACTGACGCATGGTACGGCAACTCTTCCTGAGATTAAGTAACGACACGATAATGACCCAAGGATCATTAATGGAGTAAATACTCCTTACCTTTAAGGCGTCTATTATTAAGGGGTTGTCGCTGATTTACTACGTTTTAGATCAATGAAACGTTATTTTTGTCAACGAAGCGTGTCGCGTTCGTTGTTTTTCTGTATCCATTTAGCTCTTTTTCATTCAATGATAAAACCCAAAAGCAAACGTTTGCTTTTGGGCTGATAATCAGTATGATCCCCGTCATAATTTGCTACCTGTAATTTACTATCTGTATTGATAACGAGGTTTTTATGTTTGGTACCGCGACGAGTAAAGATGCGACTCGAGTATTGCTTCTTGGATCTGGTGAATTAGGCAAGGAAGTCACCATTGAATGCCAACGTTTGGGCTTTGAAGTGATCGCCTGTGATCGTTATAAAAATGCACCTGCAATGCAAGTGGCTCACCGTAGTCATGTTCTTGATATGCTCGATGGCGATGCGCTTCAAGCCATTATCGAACAAGAAAAGCCGGATTATGTTGTTCCTGAAATTGAAGCTATCGCAACCGACAAATTAGTTGAACTTGAAGCTCAAGGCCTCAATGTCGTCCCAACAGCGAATGCCACCAAACTCACCATGAACCGTGAAGGTATTCGTCGTCTTGCTGCTGAAGAACTAAACCTCACGACTTCGCCATATAAGTTTGCGGATACCTACGAAGAATTTAAAGCGGCGGTTGAATTTGCAGGTCTGCCATGTGTGTGCAAACCCGTCATGAGCTCATCAGGTAAAGGCCAAAGTGTCATCAAAACCTTCGAGGATATTCAAACAGCATGGGATTACGCTCAAGAAGGAGGCCGAACTGGCGCGGGCCGAGTCATTGTGGAAGGATTTATCGATTTTGACTATGAAATCACGCTTTTGACGGTTCGCGCTGTCGATGGGGTTCATTTCTGCCAACCGATT
>NZ_JBNGCJ010001030.1:0-2444 GCF_049974785.1 Vibrio genomosp. F10 str. 9ZD137 | reverse complement strand
GGGTTCGCCTCCAAGGCTGCTCGAAACCTCCATAGCAATAGGCGTTGTAACCGATTTCCCCAAGAAACTGGCAATCAAGGTTAGCTCTGTCTGCATGAACACGGCAATGATGGTTGAGGTAAACATAGAAAGCACGCTACCGACACCGCACGCCAACATAATGATGCGCCAGTTTGCCCGTATTTGTGGCAATTGTTCGTATAGTGGATAAGCCAGCGCAACGACGGCGGGCTGCAACAAACAATTTATCCATCGGTTCTCTGCATAATATTGTTCGTAAGGCACTTTTAACCAAATTAATATGGGAATCAAAATGCCAATGCTGATCACTAATGGATTAAATAATGGGTTATTTACTTTTTGACTGACCCAACGTGAAAATAGGAAAACGACGACGGTCACCAGTAGCCACATCACTTGTTCCCCTTCTTCAATAGGCGATCCAAAAAGTAACCCAGTACGACAAGAACAATGAACGTTGCCCCAATAGTAGAGGCCAAGATAGGCAACGCGTTTTCAATGAGCGTGTCGAAGTGAAGCATGAGCCCGACACTAATGGGCACAAACAGTAAAATCATGTATCGAATCAGGAGCGTGGCACTCGATTTAACCCATTCAGAAGAAACAAGGCCACTCGCGAGCAGTGAAAATAGTATTAACATACCAAAAATACTGCCGGGAATGGCGGTGTTTAATATTGATTGGAGGGTGTTACCAATCAATAAACTCACTAAAATGAGCAGCATGGACACCAAATATTTTGCCAATTTCATAGCCATTGATCGTGCGTTACCTTATTACATGTTTACCAATAAAATCGTGCATCCAGCCGTTATTCATTCCTTTTAATGCGGTTTGTCTAAGCGTGTTATCTAAAGCTGATTAAGACGCTATCTTTTCAACATATTGATACACCGCTTTCAAAATGGCCATTTTCTTTTCATCACTTTCATGTTCGTGGACCAGGTTTTCAAGATTCAGCATGTAACCTTCGAGCCTTTGTTCAAAATAATCTCTGCAATGATTCGCCCATTTAACTTGCTCTTGTTCATCAAGAGACAATGGGTAATGTCTCGCTCTATAGCGGAAAAGAAGAGGTTCAATGCGCTCATCGTTAAAGCGAATGTCCAAAGCGGCTAAATTGGCAGGGTCAGTGGCGCGAATAATGTCCATTGCTGATTTATCTGCGGGAGAGAAAAAACCGTCATAGAGTTTCGTATCGACATCATCGCTGGCTGGATACTCGCGGTCTGCACTGTACACACTGATGAGTTTTTCTCTGATCTCTGGGTGGCTACGAAGTCGTGCCAGATTATCCAAGCATTGCTTTCTATTAATACCGATAGCTTCGGCATTTTCTGCGGTCAAGGTTTTGGCTGGTGCGAGAATCGGGCACTTGTTGATATGAACGAGCTTAATAGGAACGGGAAGCTCATCTTCTGCGAGTTCACTGCGTTTGGTATATAAGCGTGTAAGAAGTTCATCAGTGTCCAACTCTAATAAGGGAGAAGGATCTTTTGCCAAATCCACAACGATTGCCGCATTTTGGTTGGTCGGGTGCCATGCAACAGGCACAATCCAGCTGGTATAATTGCAATCACGTCCGAACATACCGGAAACATGCATTAAAGGTGTCATGTTAACGATATCAATCAACTCGTTCAGCTTTCGTTTATGGCGCATGCTCAAGAAGTAGTTGAACAGTTTCGGCTGCGCGGCTTTTAGCTTTTTCGCCATTTCAATCGTGGCGATTACGTCTGCCATAGCATCGTGTGCATTTTCGTGTTCAATTCCGTTGGCAACGGAAAGGTGCTCGAGCTTAAAGCTGGTATAACCCTCTTCATTTTCTGGCCATTCAACCCCTTCTGGGCGCAGAGCATGACAGGCGCGCATCACATCAAGCAAATCCCAACGAGAGTTACCGTTTTGCCAGCTCCAAGCGTAGGGGTCGATGAAGTTTCGGTAACAGGTATAGCGGGTCACCTCATCATCAAAACGAATACTGTTGTAACCTAGGCTCGTGGTTTTTGGTTTTGAAAGCTCGTCATGAATCTTGGTAATGAACTCGGGTTCAGGCAAACCTTGCGCAAGGGCTTTTTGAGGTGTGATTCGGGTAATCAACGCCGCTTCAGGAGAAGGTAAATAATCAGCAGGAGGCTGACAATAAATAACAAGAGGCTCGCCAATAATGTTGAAATCTTCGTCGGTACGCACACCCGCAAACTGACTCGGTCTGTCTTTCGCTGGACTCGTGCCCCAGGTTTCGTAATCGAAAAAGAAGAAGGTAGGTTGTTGCTCTTGTTGCATGTTGGTTTTACCAGATGGGTCATTAGCTTATGACTATTAGACCACTGCGAGGAAAGCTTAGCAATCTGGATATCTCTTACTGAGGCTAATAGAAATAAAAAGTGGTTGTTGATAACTAGGGCGTGTTGATCTTTAGA
>NZ_JBNGCJ010001029.1:0-575 GCF_049974785.1 Vibrio genomosp. F10 str. 9ZD137 | reverse complement strand
GATTGGGTTCGCATCACCTAGCTGCCAACAACGGTCGATCACTTCCTGACAACGACGCTCCATCTCTGGGTTTTCACGTTGTACAGAAGCGAAATCAAGATCTTCAGAAGAAGAACCCGAATCCATTGAAGATGCCGCACCGCCGCCAAGGCCGATGTTCATCGCAGGACCACCAAGAACGATTAGGCTTGCACCTACTGGGATCTCTTTCTTCTGAACATGATCATCACGAATGTTACCTAGACCACCAGCCAGCATGATTGGCTTGTGGTAACCACGTACTTCTTCACCTGCGTGAGAGTTTACTTTCTCTTCGTAAGTACGGAAGTAACCTAATAGGTTTGGGCGACCAAATTCGTTGTTGAATGCTGCACCACCAAGAGGTCCTTCAAGCATGATATCCAAAGCAGTAACAATACGGCTCGGCTTACCAAAGTCAGTTTCCCAAGGTTGAACGAAGTTCGGGATCTTAAGGTTAGATACTGAGAAAGCAACCAGACCTGCTTTTGGCTTACCACCAATACCTGTCGCGCCTTCATCACGGATTTCACCGCCTGAACCTGTCGATGCGCCCG
>NZ_JBNGCJ010001028.1:0-722 GCF_049974785.1 Vibrio genomosp. F10 str. 9ZD137 | reverse complement strand
GCCGAACACTTCTCATGGCCATGTTTTGTTTATTAGGTGTCACGGCCATGGCACTTTCTGCCATGAGTACAGACATGGGTACGTTTGCTGTTTGCTTATTCATATTAGGAATGGCGAGCTTTGCACTCTACCCGATCGCCATCAACCTTGGATGCGATGGTCTTGATGCAAACTACATTGTTTCAGCCACTCAGGTGATGCTATTTAGCTACAGCATCGGCTCAATACTTGGGCCTGTACTCGCGGATTGGTTTATGCAGTCACAATACGGATTGATTGGGTATTTATTCGTGGCATTACTGTCGACCTGTTTATACATGTTGTTTGCTAGCATGAAAGGCAAACGTCAAATCATGGCCGGCGAATAGTGCAATTCTCCTATCGTATTGTCATCCTAGACTTTACTCACAGCGCTTAGTTTGTTTCGTTTTATCATTATTAAAAAAGGATGCCGTTTGGCATCCTTTTGTTTTTATGGTTCCAACATTAACCAACGATTATACGTCGTAGGTGGTAGAAGCCGTGTCGCCGCCTGTACCTGTCCAGTTTGTGTGGAAGAATTCACCACGTGGACGGTCAGTACGCTCGTAAGTGTGAGCACCGAAGTAGTCACGTTGAGCTTGTAGAAGGTTCGCTGGAAGACGAGCTGTTGTGTAGCCGTCTAGGAACGTTAGTGCAGAAGTCATACATGGCATTGGGATACCCGATTCCATAGACTTAGC
>NZ_JBNGCJ010001027.1:0-564 GCF_049974785.1 Vibrio genomosp. F10 str. 9ZD137 | reverse complement strand
GCATTGTGGGTTCTCTATTCGACGACGGAAAAAATATCAAAAGGTGATCTGACTTCTCGTTTAGGCTTTCACGCTGGGCGTGATGAATTTGGCACCATCGGCTGCGCACTTGATAATGCAATGGATACATTATCGACACTGGTTAACACCGTGAAAGATAACTCGACCAAGCTTGGCGAAACATCCAGTTCATTCGAGCGTGAAATGAAAGAGAGTGAAGCACAAATCAATAACCAGTATTCCTCCCTCGATTCTGTCGCAACCGCCATGGAGCAAATGACCGCATCCGCCCAAGAAGTTGCCTCAATTGCTAACCAGGCCACCACTCAAACCGAGCAAGACCGCGCTCAAGTGAATGAAAGCCGTGCTCGCGTAGAAAAAGCCATTCAACAAATCGTTCAGCTGTCGGATTCTATCTCCCAAGCTTCAAACTCGGCCGCAACGTTGAACGACAACACCGCCAAAATCAGTGACGTGGTAACAACCATTAACGGTATTTCAGAGCAAACCAATTTACTTGCGCTGAATGCGGCTATCGAAGCGGCTCGTGCAGGTGAACAAGGC
>NZ_JBNGCJ010001026.1:0-13869 GCF_049974785.1 Vibrio genomosp. F10 str. 9ZD137 | reverse complement strand
CCGCTCTTCCGATCTAAGAAGAATCATACCCGTTACAGCGGCGACGATATCAAACGTTGTTGGTGCACCAGAACGTTCGGCAAGCTCGGTATAGAAAAGATAGATGTATGCAGCGGAAAAACTGCCTGCTAACGCCAATAACCAATCGATAATGGGTATCTGATCCCGAGATGAATTCTTAGAAGCAGGGTAAGCGGTAAACGCCAAAAAAACGGCAAATGTGAGATGAATTGCGCGGGCTTGCGTGTCATTAAGTACTGCAAAATTAAAAATAAACGGTAGCGGAGATGCGTACCAAAGTTGGAACAGTGACCAACACAATGGAACAAACCAAAGAATACGCCCTGGAATGCCTTTCGGATTACGAGCGCCAGTATCGGCTTGTGCCACCATTTCTTGCACATCTTGAGACGGTGTTGTTGTCTGCGTCATGTACTTTGTCCTTATTATTGATGGTCTGGTTTATCTATAGTGCATTTTTGCTTGTGATTCGTTTAGTGAACTCACAGATTGAAGTCGACTTACACTGCATTAATGGTTGTAATTATAGATGTAAAACGAGGTTAGGTTTCTAGCAGTGATAATCTAGATAGGGTTGTAATAATCAAGGAGGCATGACGCCCCCTTGATGTACTCAGTTATTGACCTATTTTAGTAGACCAATTTCTTTGTAGTACTTCTCCGCACCTGGGTGAAGAGGGATTGAAATACCTGCTTTCACCATGTCTTCTTTCTGCAGATTTGCAAATGCAGGGTGAAGGCGTTTAAAGGTATCGAAGTTTTCGAATACTGCTTTAGCAACATTGTACGCGATCTCATCAGAAACATCGGTGGTGGTTACCATTGTTGCAGCAACACCAAAGCTGTTGACATCACCTTCTGTACCACGGTACATGCCAGCAGGTACTGTGCTGTAAGCGTAGTATGGGTTGTCTGCTACAATCTTATCGATTTGAGGGCCAGTTGCTGAAACCAGCTTAGCATCACATGATGTCGTTGCTTCTTTGATTGATCCGTTCGGGTGACCAACCATATAAATGAAGGCATCGATTTTGTTGTCACAAAGTGCTTGTGAACGCTCAGAGCCTTTTAGCTCAGAGGCGAGTTTGAAGCTATCGTTAGTCCAACCTAACGCGTCCATTACCACACCCATCGTTGCACGGTCACCCGATCCTGGGTTACCGATATTAACGCGTTTGCCTTTCAGATCTTCAACGCCGTTGATCCCTGAATCAGAGCGAGCGATGATGTTGAAAGGTTCTGTGTGTAATGAGAACATTGCACGTAGCTTATTGTACGGACCTTGTTCTGCAAACTTACTTGTACCGTTGTAGCCGTGATATTGCCAGTCAGACTGAACAACACCGAAATCCAACTCTCCGGCGCGAATGGTATTCACGTTGTAAATTGAACCACCAGTAGATTCGACTGAACAACGAATGTTGTGGTCTTTACGTCCTTTATTCACCAGCTTACAAATTGCACCGCCAGTTGGGTAGTAAACACCCGTTACCGAACCTGTACCAATTGTGATGAATTCTTGAGCGTTAACTGCGCCTGTGCCCATTACTGCTGCGGCAATTGCACCGATCTTAATAAGTTTCTTAAATGCCATGAATAATCCTTCCTTAATTCATTAGTAGCCTCAAAACAAGTGTAGTCGCTTTGAGAATTTCCTCGTTTGGAAACGGCATCTTTTCCAATCCGTACGCTGGAAAAGTGGCTGAATAATAGCAAAAAAAAGGAGAATAATTATATCAATGTTAAGAAATGTAGAAGAATAGACTGACTTGTAATCGATTGGTTAAAAGGATTTTTAGGTTGGTTTTTTATTGATATCAATAATTTAAGCTGTTTATTTGGCTTACTTACGACATTCTTGAGATGTGAGCTTGGTCACGAATGAAAACGTCATTTCGTGACCAATATGAATGGAAAACCTATTTAGCCAGTGTATTCGAAGAGATCGCAGACGGATAAGAACAGCTGCTCAGTGGTTACCGATAGCGTAGGCGTGATGAATATTGTGTCGTCACCTGCAACTACGCCCAGTATACCTTCAGACTTTCCTAAAGAATCCAATAAACGTGCAATTAACTGAGCAGCGCCTGGGCCTGTATGTATAACAACAATGGCCGCATTGCGGTCAATATCTAAGACCAATTCTCTAAGTGAACTGGAGACTGTGGGTACTCCGAGTTCAGCTGGCAGACAATACACCATTTCCATTTTCGCATTACGAGTACGTACGGCACCAAACTTGGTGAGCATGCGAGAAACCTTGGACTGATTGATATTCTCGAAACCTTCATTTCTCAAAGCATCAACAATATCGCCTTGAGAGCCAAATCTTTCTTCTTTCAGTAGGGATTTGAAAGCACGGACTAAATTATCTTGTTTCTCTGTATTGCGCATGATTTAGATTCTATGATTGGTCTGATAGTGAATATCTTCGCATAGCTATGCAGAATAATCCAAACCTTAGCCATTAATTCTGTCTAAGCGGTCACTGAACACTATTTTTCGATAGGGTTGAATTTAGGCGATAAGCCTTTGTCGATTAAGGTTATTAAATGCATAATTGGCGGGGCTTGTAGCACGTTTTTATTGAGTTGCGCTAGGTCGCAAAGATGACGTTAATCGATTGTAATCAAGATATGAATAATATATTTTTTATTCTAACAATCACAAAATCCCCTACATAACATTTATAAGAGATCCAATCTCAAGGAGACAACAATGAAAGTAGCCGTAATTGGTGCCGCTGGTGGCATTGGCCAAGCTTTAGCCCTTCTTCTTAAAAACCGCCTTCCAGCGGGTTCTGACTTAGCTTTGTATGACATTGCTCCTGTTACACCAGGAGTTGCCGCAGATCTAAGCCACATACCGACACCTGTTTCTATTAAAGGATATTCAGGTGAAGATCCGACACCAGCATTAGAAGGGGCTGACGTTGTCCTAATTTCTGCGGGTGTGGCTCGTAAACCAGGTATGGATCGCGCGGATCTATTTAATGTCAACGCAGGGATTGTAAAATCGCTGGCGGAAAAAATTGCGGTAACCTGCCCAACAGCTTGTGTCGGTATCATCACCAACCCGGTAAATACCACAGTGCCAATTGCTGCTGAAGTTCTAAAGAAAGCGGGTGTTTATGACAAGCGTAAATTGTTCGGTGTCACCACGCTTGATGTTATTCGAAGTGAAACTTTTGTTGCGGCATTGAAAGATAAAGATCCTAGCGATGTTCGTGTGCCAGTTATTGGCGGCCACTCAGGCGTAACTATTCTTCCTCTATTGTCTCAAGTTGAAGGTGTGGAGTTTACTGCTGAAGAAGTTGAAGCATTAACTAAGCGCATTCAAAATGCAGGTACTGAAGTTGTAGAAGCGAAAGCGGGTGGCGGTAGTGCAACCCTTTCTATGGGGCAAGCAGCGTGTCGTTTTGGCCTAGCGCTTGTAAAAGCACTTCAGGGTGATGAGTCTGTTATTGAATGTGCCTATGTTGAAGGCTCAGGTGAACATGCTCCATTCTTTGCTCAACCGGTTAAGCTTGGTAAAGATGGCGCTGAAGCTATTTTAAGCTACGGTGAATTGAGCGATTATGAAAAATCGGCACTAGACGGTATGCTAGAAACGCTAAATGGTGATATTGAGATTGGTATCGAGTTTGCTAAGTAAGTAAGTAAGGAAGCAAACCAGTCAGTAACTATCACATCATTTGATCATCACAGATAAAGCCGGCCATTATGGTCGGCTTTTTTGATCCTAGAACTTAATTCATCCGTATCTATTCTTGTAATACTAATCGCAGTAACTAAGTGGTTAGAAACAGCGGAGGAAAAATATATGGCCAGTGTACAAAAAGGTATGAATGTCGAGTATTTGGGGCGTCTAGGAAAAATTTTAGTTATTGATGAACAAGAACAATATGCGTTAGTAGAGACCTATAACGAACATGAACAGTATGCTGTGCCAATGGAAGAGCTAGAAGAAATTGAAGCACATTTACCACTATCACTAGAAGCAAGTCGATACTAAATCATCTTCGGAGTGGATATACGCCCTAAAACAAAAGAGCCTGCAGGCTCTTTTGTGACCGATCATGAAAATGTTCGAGGCAAGAGCCTACTTATTTAGTGCGCTTAACAGCAAGATGAGCCAAAGCAATTAACGCCTCCTTATAATCAGACTCTGGCAGTATAGAAAGTTGCTCTATGGCTTTGTCTGCTTCTTCTAGTGCTTTACTTGTCGTGTAGTCTAAGGATCCACTTTGATCCATTGCAGCAAGGATTTCATTTAGGCGATCCATGCCATTCGAATGCTCAATGGCATCGCGTATCATCGCTGCCTGCTGGTCGTTGCCATGGCGCATAGCGTGGAGTAGTGGAAGGGTCGGTTTCCCTTCTGCTAGGTCATCGCCTACATTCTTACCCATTTCTTTACCATCAGAGGTGTAATCCATCACATCGTCAATCAATTGGAAGGCCGTACCTAGGTATTTACCATAATTTTGTAGCGCTACTTCTATTTCTTTTGGTGCATCATTTAAAATGGCCCCAATTTGAGTCGCTGCCTCAAAAAGACGGGCGGTCTTTGAGTAGATAACTTGCATGTAGCTTTCTTCTGTGGTGTCAGGATCATTACAATTCATTAATTGCTGAACTTCACCTTCTGAGATGACATTAACAGAGTCACTCATTAATTCGAGGATCCTTAACGATCCTAGCTTGGTCATCATTTGAAATGATCGAGTGTAGATGTAGTCACCGACCAAAACACTCGCTGCATTACCAAATGCCGCGTTCGCTGTTTCTTTGCCGCGTCTCATGTCTGATTCATCGACAACATCATCATGCAGCAAGGTCGCCGTGTGGATAAACTCAATGAACGCTGCAGCGGTTGTATGAGCTTCTCCTTGGTAGCCTAAGGCGCGTGCTGACAAAATGGCCAACATCGGTCGTAAACGTTTCCCACCACCACTGACGATATAAAAACCAAGCTGGTTGATTAAAGATACATCAGAGTTGAGTTGGGCTTGAATTGTTTCATTAACTTTTGCCATGTCGTCGGCAGTAAGCGCTTGGATAGCTTTAAAATCCATTATAAATCCGGCTGAGGTTAGACCCTGTAAGGTGTTCTTATCTTCTTTAGTAGTCGAATAATACACTAAAAAACGTTGATTAATACATCACTAAAGGGCATGATTGCCGCACTTTTCTTTGGCGATTAGCTTTTCGCCAATTTTTTATAAATATGGCTTGTCATAGCCGCATGATTCCCGTAGAATCTGCGCCCTATTGATTAGTTTAGCGCACACCCGAGTTGTACAATTAACAACCAAATGCTGTGCGGAAAAAGCGGAGTAAAATATGTACGCTGTTTTCCAATCTGGTGGCAAACAACACCGAGTTAGCGAAGGTCAAACCCTTCGTTTAGAGAAATTAGACGTTGAAACTGGTGCAACTGTAGAATTTGATAAAGTTCTTCTTGTTGCTAACGGCGAAGAAATCGCTGTTGGTGCACCTCTTGTTGAAGGTGGCAAAGTGACTGCGGAAGTAGTACAACACGGTCGTGGCGATAAAGTTAAAATCGTTAAGTTCCGTCGTCGTAAGCACTCTCGTAAAGAGCAAGGTCACCGTCAGTGGTTCACGGAAGTGAAAATCACTGGTATTAACGCTTAAGTATTAGGAGAGTTTAACAATGGCACATAAAAAAGCTGGTGGTTCTACTAATAACGGCCGCGATTCAGAAAGCAAACGTCTTGGTGTTAAGCGTTTCGGTGGTGAATCTGTTCTTGCAGGTAACATCATCGTTCGTCAACGTGGTACTAAGTTCCACGCTGGCACTAACGTTGGTATCGGTAAAGACCATACTCTTTTCGCTCTTACTGAAGGTAAAGTGAAATTTGAAGTAAAAGGTCCTAAAAACCGTAAATTCGTTAGCATCGAAGGCGAGTAATTAAGCATTTGCTTAGTTTCTATTAGCTTTCAAGCTGAATTTAAAAGCCCTGCCAATTCGGCGGGGTTTTTTATTTATAGACGTTACATCCTAGGCCCTAGTGTTCACTGGGATTTATGATCTAACGTCTACTAGACTAGTAGTGATTTCCCACGTGCATGAGTGGAGTTTAAAATGAAATTTGTTGATGAAGCAACGGTTAAAGTTGAAGCCGGTGATGGCGGTAATGGTACCGTAAGTTTTTGGCGAGAAAAGTTCATCACCAAAGGTGGCCCTGATGGTGGTGATGGCGGTGATGGCGGTGACGTTTATCTACAGGCTGATGAAAACCTGAACACCTTGATTGATTATCGTTTTCAGCGTTTTTACGACGCAGAACGCGGTGAGAATGGTCGCGGTGGAAACTGTACCGGTAAGCGCGGTAAAGACAAAGTAATGCGAGTACCCGTCGGTACGCGAGCGGTTGATATTCATACCAATGAAATTGTTGGTGAAGTGGCCGAACATGGCAAAAAAATCATGGTCGCTAAAGGTGGCTGGCATGGTTTGGGTAACACTCGCTTTAAATCGTCAGTAAACCGGGCACCGCGTCAGAAGACTATGGGTACCAAAGGTGAGGTTCGTGAACTTCGTCTTGAGCTATTGTTATTGGCTGATGTAGGTATGCTAGGCTTACCTAACGCAGGTAAATCAACGTTCATTCGTTCTGTCTCTGCGGCGAAGCCAAAGGTTGCTGACTACCCATTTACGACGCTTATTCCTAGCTTAGGTGTAGTGAGTGTGGTTCCTGGAAAGAGTTTTGTGGTTGCTGATATCCCTGGTTTGATCGAAGGCGCAGCGGATGGTGCAGGTCTCGGGATTCGATTCCTTAAGCATTTAGAGCGTTGTCGCGTTCTTATCCACATGATTGACATCATGCCAATTGATGAAAGCGATCCGGCACAAAATGCCCTCACAATTATCGATGAGCTTGAGCAATACAGTGAAAAGCTTTCAGAGAAACCAAGATGGCTAGTTTTCAACAAAGTTGATCTAATGCCTGAAGAGGAAGCGGACAAAAAGATCCAAGAGATCATTGAAGCGCTTGCTTGGGAAGGGGATTACTTCAAAGTTTCAGCGATTAATAAGAGCGGTACTCAAGAGCTTTGTTACAAACTTGCTGACTTTATGGAAGAGCTTCCACGTGAACTTGAAGAAATTGATGAAGAAGACAAAGTCGATTTCATGTGGGACGATTACCACAAAGATGCAATGAGTGGCGATAATGTTGTCACTGAAGATGACTGGGACGATGAAGATGATTGGGATGATGAAGAAGATGACGGACATGTTATCTACGTTCGTGACTGATCGGCGTTAGTTCTTTATCAGTTAGATACTGAATAGAAAACCGCAATGCTGTAAGGCTTTGCGGTTTTTTTGTATCTAAATCATGTTGGTTAGTGTGATTATTTGGCACTATAGCGATTCAAATCGTATTTTGGAAAGGACTCATGGACGAACACCAACGAGCGGTCTCAAGACTTATTGCTCAAGCCGGACAAATGTTACTGGCGCATGGTGCTGAAAGCACATTAGTAGGAAGCATCACGCACAGAATTGGTATTGCGGCAGGCATGGATGAAGTCGAAGTTTCGCTATCAGCTAGCTCTTTAGTTGTGACAACGGTTTATCAAGATCACTGTATTACCACTGCGAGACGAAGCCCAGATAGAGGGATCAATATGCGGGTAATCACTCAAATCCAACGCATTTGTATCATGCTCGAAAAAGGGATCGTTGATTGCGATCTTGCTCAAAAGAAGCTTAATGACATCACGCCAGAGCGTTATAATCGCTGGTTGGTTGTGGTGATGATAGGTTTATCTTGTGCTTCATTCAGCCGATTGGCGGGTGGCGATTGGGCGGTATTTATGATGACTTTTATCGCTTCTTCGGTGGGGATGATCGTTCGGCAAGAGATTGGACACCGTCACTTTAACCCTATGGTCAACTTCTCTGCGACCGCCTTTGTGACAACGATTATTTCAGCCCAAGCGGTTTCCTTTTCTATCGGAAATCACCCTACTATTGTGATGGCATCATCAGTATTAATGCTGGTTCCGGGGTTTCCATTGATCAATTCGGTTGCCGATATGATCAAAGGCTACATCAATATGGGGATCGCACGATTTGTCATGGCCAGCCTATTGACCTTAGCAACGTGCCTAGGGATTGTTGCTGCGATGAGTGTCATGGATGTTTGGGGCTGGGGTTTATGATGACGGGGTTTATGATGACTGAAAGTATGATGACTGAAAGTATGATGACGCTTTTATTAGGTTTAGCAAATGACATGCTATTTGCAGCCATTCCCGCTGTTGGGTTTGCTCTCGTATTTAATGTTCCGCAAAGAGCATTAGTCTATTGTGCCTTAGGTGGCGCAATAGGCCATGGTTCACGTTATCTCATGATGCATTTTGGTGTCCCTATTGAGTGGGCCACTTTTTTTGCCGCAACGCTGGTCGGCATGATCGGTGTTCACTGGTCTCACCGATTTTTAGCTCACCCAAAAGTGTTTACGGTCGCTGCTATGATTCCAATGGTTCCGGGTGTTTTTGCCTTTAAAGCCATGATCGCCATCGTGGAAATGAACCAACTGGGTTACTCTCCTGAACTTGTGGCAGTCCTGTTTGATAACTTTTTGAAAGCGATGTTTATTATCGCTGGGCTAGCGATTGGATTAGCAATGCCAGGCCTGTTATTCTACCGTCGTAAACCCATTGTATAGCAAACAGTTAGGAACAAAGAGATGCTCATTAGTATGATTGCCGCGATGGCTGACGATCGAGTTATTGGCAAAGATAATCAAATGCCTTGGCATTTACCAGCAGACTTCGCCTGGTTCAAGCGCTGCACTTTGGGAAAGCCTGTCATCATGGGAAGAAAGACCTATGATTCTATTGGACGTCCATTACCAGGCAGGCAGAATATAGTGATCAGTCGAGATGAAAGTTTGTCTATTGAAGGGGTTTTAACGGTCACTTCGATTGATGAAGCCCTGAAACAAGCCGGTGATGTCGATGAAGTGATGATCATTGGGGGCGGCGCCATCTATAGTGCGTGTCTGCCTATGGCAACGAAACTATACGTGACCTTTATTGATGCAAAAATTGAAGGCGATACTCAATTTCCGAGCTGGGGATCGGATTTTGAAGAAGGCTATGTCGAGCATTACACGGCTGACGAAAAAAATGCGTACGATATGAAATTTACAGTGTTAGAGCGAACGGCCTAGTAATAGCAATCATACTAAATAGCCTAACGGTTTGTTTAGGCTATTATATTTCACCCATTTTCCATTAGTTGATAGCTAATGGTTTAGTCTTTAAAAGCAGGCTGCTCAAAATACTGTTTATCTTCCCAGCGTAACATGGTTAAACTTCCTCCCCACACGCAACCCGTATCCAGACCAATCACCTTCGAATCACTATATCCTTCTAAAGCGGCCCAGTGGCCAAAGATAATGGTTTTGTTAATCTTGATTCTGTCACTGATTTTAAACCACGGAAACAAAGTCGTCTCACCACTTTGTTCAACATGACTAGGCGGAAGCTTACACGCCATATCTAAGCTTTTATCAGCAAAGCAAAAACGCATTCTGGTTAACGAATTAATAATGTAGCGATAACGCTCTATCCCTTGTAAATCGGGTTGCCACTGTGATGGGGTGTTACTGTACATATTTTCAATCAGCCATGGCCACTGATCACTTTGTAGAATACATTCGACTTCTTTTGCTGAAGATCTTGCTTGAGCTAAATCCCATTGAGGTGAAATACCCGCATGGGTCATTACAAAGTCTGCATGTTCAGCCAAGAGTGGTTGGTGTCTAAGCCAGGTAAGAAGATCTTCTTTATCGGCGGCTTCAAAGATGGGGGCGGTCTTATCTTTGTCTTTAACCCTATGGATGCCTAGAGAAACAG
The DNA here is from genome assembly GCF_049974785.1 of Vibrio genomosp. F10 str. 9ZD137. Lineage (NCBI taxonomy): Bacteria > Pseudomonadati > Pseudomonadota > Gammaproteobacteria > Vibrionales > Vibrionaceae > Vibrio > Vibrio genomosp. F10. Next base: position 3,949 of record NZ_JBNGCJ010001026.1, on the reverse strand, counting down.
CCAATAAATTCAGATCGTGATTCCCCAGAATAACTTGCGCCGAGGATCCCAAATTTTTAATGAACCTGAGTGTCTCAAGTGATTTTGGCCCGCGTGCAACAAGATCACCCGTAACCCATATGTTATCTATTTTTGGATCAAAATTAACTTGCTTGAGTAGGTGTTGAAACTCATCTAAACAGCCTTGAAGATCACCAACAATATAGGTAGACACAAAAGATCCTTAATTCAGAATGTTGGGAATAGCGAGACGAAAAGGGCTGATCTCGGTGGTAAATTTATTACCGTCATGATCGATAAAAATATAGTGCCCTTGCATGACGCCGACAGGTGTTTCGATTGTCGTTGCGCTGGTGTAGGTATATTCATCGTTGCTTTTAATCTTGGGCTGTTGGCCGACGACACCTTCTCCTTCAATGGACATTTGTTTTCCGTTGGCATCGGTAATTAACCAGCGTCGACTTAATAGTTGGACGGTTTGGGGGCTCAAATTTTTTATCGTGATGAGGTAAGCGAAAACGTAGTCATCCTTGCTTGGTGTCGATTGCTCTTCTACGTATTTGGTTTGTACTTGAATATTGATGTTAGGAATTGGCTCAATCATGATCACTCCCGATCAGTTTGTGCGCTTATAAAATTCAGCCCCTATCTATTATTTGTAAAACTTTCAATGTGTAAAAGTCTTAGGTGTAAAAGACAGAGGCCAAATAGAGGCTATGAATGGTTAGCGTCTAACCAGTTTGCCATACCAACAAACTGCTCTAAAGTTAGATTTTCAGGACGCATACTTGGATTTACCCCGAGCTCTTCCAGTGTTTCCTTGCTCATTAATGCTTTGTAGCAATTACGTACGGTTTTACGTCGTTGGTTAAACCCTTCACGACATACACGATCAAGCCACTTTAAGTTCTTAGCGGGATGAGGAAGAACCTCATAGGGCGTTAGGCGAACCACAGCAGAATCCACTTTAGGTGGCGGAACAAAGGCGGTTGGCGGAACTTCAAGTACCGGCGTAACTTTACAGTAGTATTGCGCCATGACCGTTAGTCGACCATAGGCTTTACTTCCTGGGCCAGCGGCTAAACGGTTAACCACTTCTTTTTGAAGCATAAAGTGCATGTCTTGGATGTCTTTATGAAACTCGAAAAGGTGGAACATCAATGGCGTTGAAATGTTGTAAGGTAAGTTACCAAAAATACGCAGTTTATTATTGGGTATCACCAATTGCTCGAAGTCGAACTTCATTGCATCGCCTTCGTGAATCGTCAGCTTGTCCGCTAAGTCTGGATGATTACGCAGACGTTCAGCAAGATCTCTATCCAATTCTATGACGGTAAATTTATCGACGAGTCTGCCAACAGGCTCGGTAATAGCGCCAAGGCCAGGGCCAATTTCTACTAGATTCTGACCTGGTAGAGGATTTATGCCTGAAACAATCCCATCAATAATATAGGGATCGTTTAGGAAGTTTTGACCAAAACGTTTTCTCGCTTTGTGCCCCAAGTGGACATCATTTCTCATATTTTTCTCGAATTTCGTGCTTTATCGCATCAATTAGGTTGTTTATCGACCAATTCAATCGCGTGAGTCAGTGCTGTTTTAAAGCTCCCTGTATCCGCATTGCCAGTCCCTGCAAGATCGAGAGCGGTACCGTGATCGACCGATGTTCTTATAAAGGGTAGACCAAGAGTAATGTTTACGGAACGGCCAAAACCTTTGTACTTAAGTACAGGGAGTACTTGGTCGTGATACATTCCTAATACCGCATCAGCGTGTTGTAAGTATTTCTCATTGAAGATAGTGTCGGCAGGCAGTGGCCCAATAACATTAATCCCATCTTCTTGACGAATTTTATTCAGTGTTGGTGTAATGGTTTCTATTTCTTCACGGCCAAGGCACCCATCTTCACCCGCGTGAGGATTTAACCCACAGACATAGATAGATGGATTCTCAATGGCAAATTTTTCAACCAAATCTTGATGAAGAATACGGATGACTTTTTCAAGCCTCTGCTCTGTCACCGCTTGAGAAACGTAGGCTAGGGGAATATGTGTCGTTACAAGCGCAACGCGTAATCCTTCCGTCGCCAACATCATCACCACTAGAGGGGTATTGGACTTCTCGGCAAAGAACTCGGTATGCCCACTAAAAGCAACACCAGCTCGATTAATCACCCCCTTGTGAACAGGGCCGGTGACAATAGCATCAAATTCACCATTCATACAGCCTAAAGCCGCTCTTTCTAGTGTTTTTAATACATAATGGCCATTCGCTTCATTCAGCTTTCCTGCTTCGCATGGGGCATCAAGTGCGATATGGTCAACAACCAGTGAGCCGGAGTTTTGTGGCTTAATATCGAGAGATTCGGTGTAATCAATCAGTTGTACATCTATGCCAAGCTGCTTTGCTCGTTGTTCAATGAGATTTTTGTCGGCACAAACGACGATTTGATGGTTCCAGTTTTCTTGGGACAACGCTAAAACGAGATCGGGACCAATACCTGCAGGTTCTCCAGCGGTGACCACGACACGTTTAATTGTCATCTTGTTGTTCCTCTACCACTTCAACAAAGGCACTGGCACGTAACTCTTGGATCCAAGCGCTGGCTTCTTCATTAAATTTACGGTTAAACAAAATGCCATAGGCTTTATTTTTTAAAGCCGAATCGGTTCTGTCCACTTCACGGCGATCAATGACCTCAACAATATGCCAGCCATGAACGGTTTTGAAGGGTTCACTGATTTTCCCTACTGGAAGCGTTTCAACCTGATACTTAAACTCTGGCACATACAGATCTGGAGTTTGATAGCCTAATTCACCATCCTGTACCGCAGAGCCTGGATCTTGACTGTATTGCTGAGCCAGTTCTCCAAATGTCGCTTCGCCAGCCGCGACTTTTCTAGTGATTTCTAGAAGATCTCGTTGCACACCTTCATCGCTCAAAATCACGGTCGGTTTAATCAAAATATGGCGCGCATTGACTTCAGTCACCGCGACAACTTCTAGACCTTTTACATCATCAATTTTTAATATGTGGAAACCGATACCGCTGCGGAACGGCCCAATGATGCTGCCCTTGTTTTGCAGTTTTATTTGATCGGCAAAAATCGTTGGCATCTCTTCTTTACGCATCCAACCCCAATCGCCGCCTTCTAGCGCTTTCGGGCCTTTTGAATAGGTGTAGGCCATGGTTTTAAAATCGGCACCATCTTGTAACTGCTGAACCAATTCATTGGCTTGCTTTTCTAGCTCTGATTTTTCTTGATCGTCATTGAAACGAAGCTGAATATGGCTCACTTGATACTGAACTGTGGCATTGGTTTCTTGCGCTAAAATATCCGCCAGGTTATCCACTTCTGCAGGAAGAATGTTAATGCGACGTCGTACGAGTGCATTTCGTGCCTCACTCGCGGCGATCTCTTTTCGTATTTGCTCACGAAAGGCCGCGTAAGTGAGCCCTTCAGCCGCCACTGATGCCGTCAGCTCTTCAATGCTTTGTTGGTTATTTTTTGCGATATCCGCAATCGCTTCATTGAGGCGGTTATCATCAATACGTACACCAAGACGCTCTGCTTCTTGCTGTTGAATAGTATCAATGATCAGTTTTTCTAATACCTGCTCGCGCAAAATGTCTTCAGTGGGAAGGGCTTGTTTGTTCTCTTTAGCGTTGGCTTTGAGAGTTTTAAAAGCAGTATCAATATCGCTTTGCAGTACCACACCCTCGTTGACGATAACAGCAATTTTATCCAGAGCCACAGGCTCTGCAATGACACTTGCTGTACTCAAACTCGTGATGGTGCCTAGCAGGATCTGTTTCCACAGTTTCATTTTCTATCCTATAAATCAGTATGGGTTAGCAGCAAGGTCAACCAGGCTGCTAAAAGTCAAAATTAGTTATTTAAGAAGAACGGTCGTCCATAGCCAAGAGCATTGCCTGCACTGGCGGCTC
>NZ_JBNGCJ010001025.1:0-2732 GCF_049974785.1 Vibrio genomosp. F10 str. 9ZD137 | reverse complement strand
CGCAGTGATGGCGACCAATTCATCCCTCGCAGCAGTTGTCGTCGCGGTTTGTGTTGTTGTCAGTATGGCTATTTTCTATCCATTCTTCAAAGCGCATGAAAAACAACTTCTTGTAGAAGAGAACAAAAACGCTCAGGAAGAAACGCAATCTCAGCCAACACCACAACCCAATGTTTAGGATAAACGATGAATCAATTAATTAGCCAAGAAAGTGATATTAGTGAAGAGTTTCTCATGACATTACTTTGCGAAGTAGGTCATGCAAAGTCTTCTTTCATGCACGCGATGTTTGAAGCTAGACAGAGCAACTTCTCTGAATCAATGACGTTATTAGGGCAAGGCGATGAAGCGCTGGCGAACGTTCATAAAAGCCAAACCTCTCTTATAGGGTTTGATGAAGGTGAAGGAAAGATTCGGATGACGCTCATTTTAACTCATATCCAAGACCATATTATGACGACGATGTTGTGCCGTGATCTTGCTGTAGAAATTATTGAACTGCGAAAAGAGATGAAAGGGGTGACATCATGAAGAAACGAATTTTTGACTTAACGAAAGCCGACATCAATCAGTTAACCCGAAAAGAACTGGTTGAGTGTATTCGTATTTCTGAAGGCCGAGCGATGATGGTGGAAAATGTTGTCTCCGCAGAGCCACCTTTTGACTTAGTCTCGGGCGCTGAGATTGCGGCGAGCTTGGGTGCTGACTTCATCACCTTGAACTGTCTTGATCTTTTTGACCCTAAAGCCAATGTAAATGGTGCTGTTAATCATCAAGTGAACGATCATTTTACGATTGAAGAACTAAAAGAACTGAGTGGGCGACTGATTGGGTGTAATTTGGAGCCCGTTCCAGCCGGTTTTACCGACATCCAAATCGGCCGTTCAGTGACAAAAGAAACCGTGGAAGAAGCGGTTCGTCTTGGGCTCAATTACATCATGTTAACAGGAAACCCTGGAATGCTTGTTTCCCAAGAGACGATTTTAGAAGCGATAAAACTGGTTCGCCAAGTGTCAGATGATATTCTGATCATTGCTGGAAAAATGCATGGTGGCGGTATCGGTAATGATTACAACTTAGACATTGTAAAACAGTTTTCCGAGGCGGGGGCAGACGTAATGATGTTCCCTGCGCCCTACACGACACCGGGTGTCACGCCAGAAATGACGCATAAAATGATGACTGTCGTACATGAGAACAATATGCTTGGCCTGTTAGCCATTGGCACTTCTCAAGAAGGGGCGAGTGAGCAGTTTATTGAGCAAGTAACCATGGCCTCAAAGGCATCTGGAGCAGACATTGTTCATATTGGTGACGGAGGCTATGGTGGATTAGCGGTACCTGAAAATATCATAAGAATGGGCATCACTCTCCGAGGTCGTCGGCATCAGTTCAAACGCATGGCCAACCGCCGATAACTGAATTGATTGAAGAGTTAACTCAAGTAACCACGCCCCCTATATTTAGTCACCGGTGGTTACTTGAGTTACTTAACGCTTACCTGCTAGATATGTCTCGTATTATCTTTAACGCACGGTATAATTCTCAGCCCAAGTCGGCGAGTGAGTTGTTGATGCTGGTTGGCGGCTTTGGGGCTGACTGCTATTGAGGTTAACGGCTGTGGGATTAACGGTGAATTTGGAGTACGGATGCAATTAGTCAATATAGATAAGAAAACATATCGATCGCGCCTTAATGTGGTCATTGTAGGGTGTATCGTCAGTTTGGCTATGGCCAGTTTAGCTATTTCACAAACCCTTATCTTGCTGTTCCCTTCAGATACTGGCTCACATTTTCACTGGAACTTGTTAGGTGTGGTTGCTAGCGCCCTCATGTTAGGGTTGTCGCTCGTTAAATTGAAAGCGCACCCGTTTATGTTTGAAGTCGCGTATGTGTGGGATCTAAAACAGTCGCTAAACTTAATCTACCGTAAAAATAGAAAGTTACTGGCAGCCGCTAAGCAAGGAAATGAAGATGCGTTATTGGCTCTCAAGTTTAACTATGCAGCGTCTCGTCAGTTGTGGGAATTAGACGATAATACGATCACCTTAGAGTCTCTAACAAAGTCGGAAAGTCAGCTAGAACTTTGGCTGCAAGAGTTCAATTTTCAACCCAATATTTCGAACTATCACAAAGGGCTACTTCAAGCTTTTTGATTCACCGCACGTTGATGCACCCTATGTTGACGTCTCAGATGCTGATATCCCCGATGCTGATATACTCTGTTCTGATTTAGCGCCTTCGTATCGACATATTCTTATTTGTTTATAGATGACCCCGCCAAGAGCTAAAAGCCAAAGCAGAACCAGCAGCCAAAGGTGAGTGAATTGACTGGCGACCTGTTGCCAGCTTGCGCCCATTTGGTTGAGTGATAGAAACCCAGGTATTGCAGACGTGCTTGGGATGGATTGAGCGAACCACAGTAATGGTGTAGGGATCATCTCAATCGGCCAAATAAAGCCCGCTAAAAATATCAATGGCATGGAGCTAATAAGAACAATCACTGTCACTAACTCTCGTCTGGGCACCCAATAACCAATCACATAGCCAACCAAACAGCAAGCCACTAAAAATGGAATTAACAGTGCCACAATGTCATGCGGTTTCGCTAAGGTACTAATACCATAATAACTAAAGCTGGCACCAAAATAGTATCCGCTGAGCACAAGATAGACACCCACGAGTAAGACCGTTCGCGCGAGAAGTGCCATGACATGTTCACGGCCTGTCCA
>NZ_JBNGCJ010001024.1:2038-4615 GCF_049974785.1 Vibrio genomosp. F10 str. 9ZD137 | reverse complement strand
GTCTTTATCAGCATCACTTGAAGTAACAACGATGGATTTCGTGATATCACCACCGGAATGATCTAAATCTCTGTTCGGCTCAAATCGTAATTCACCCGAAACGGTAATGAATAATGTACCCTCATCAAAATCAAAGGACTGCTCACCAGACACCGTTGGGTTAAGTGAAATAGCATCTCCACCACCAAAGGTAAATTGAGTAATGGTTGCACCGTCAGCACTTTGAGCAGAAATTAGCTCAATGGTATCGGTTGTTGGATTAGCCGCACCAACACTCAAGTCATCCAAAGATGGCTCTGTGATTGTCAGACTGCTGCCCTGCATCGTTTGCACGTCATCCTTGATCGTTACTGACAGATTTTTTTCATCTGAGACGCCACCATCCGTATCGACCGCATACACGGGTAGGACGAAATTGAGTAGATTACTTCCTTGCACAACCGCATGATCGAACGCTTCGATTAACGTAAAGGTGTAACGGCCTTTGTCAGTGCTGTCTGCATCACCATAATTATCGAACTTCAGCGTGAATACTGGTGTTTGTTGACCTAACGGACCTTCAGTAAAACCAAGGTATTCCCCTGAATCATCAGGCTCTTCACGAAGCTTAACCACTAATCCATTCGACGTGAGTGTTTCATCAGAATTAAAGTCACTGGTGGCTAGTTTAAAGTGCTTAATATCATCGCCACCTTCAGCGTAACTTATTGACGCAGAACTGCTGACAGTAGAGCTACTCACTGGCGTGCCATTGGGTGCTGAGCCATCAGCAAGCGCAGATTCAGATAAAGACACCACAGGTATCTCAGTAATTTCAGGGTCTTGACCATCTTTAATCGTGAGCTCTACCGTTGCCGTTGCGAGGTCTTTATCAGCATCACTTGAAGTAACCACGATAGATTTTTTGATATCACCATTGACATGATCTAGGTCTCGGTTCGGCTCAAATCGTAATTCACCCGTGAGGGTAATGAACACGGTGCCCTCATCAAAATTAAAAGACTGCTCACCTAAAACCGTTGGATTAAGTGAAATAGGATCACTGTCGCCAAAGGTAAATTGAGTAATGGTTGCACCGTCCGCACTTTGTGAAGAAATGAGTTCAATCGAGTCGGTACTTGGTCTCGCACCAGAAGCGAGTTCATCAGCGTTCGGTTCTGAGATAGTGAGACTGCTGCCCTGCATGGTTTGCACGTCATCTTCAATCGTCACTGAAAGAGATTTTTTCGCCGAAACATCGCCATCAGTGTCTACCGCGTAAATAGGTAAAACAAAACCAACGGTGTTCTTATCTGAACCGTCTTGATGATCAAGCGCTTCGATAAGGGTAAAGGTATAAAGGCCTTTGTCTGTGCTGTTTGCATCACCGTAATTATCAAACGTGAGTGTGAATACTGGTGTTTCCTGATTTGACGAATCCACCGTAAATCCGAGGTATTCCCCTGAATCCTCAGGGTTCTCTCGAAGCTTAACCACTAAACCATTAGACTTGAGCGTATCATCAGGATTAAAGTCACTAATGGCAATTTCAAAGTGCTTGATATCATCGCTGCCCTCTGTGTAAGTGATGGAAGCTGAGCTACTAACCACAGAAGCACTCGCTGGCGTGCCATTAGGCGCTGAACCATCAGCCAGTGCAGATTCAGAGAGAGAAACCGTCGGTACTTCGGTGATTTCAGGATTTGCCCCGTCTTCAATCGTGAGCGATACCGTTGCCGTGACTTCATCTTTATCGCCATCACTCGAGGTCACTACGATGGATTTCGTGATATCACCACCGGAATGGTCTAGATCTCGATTCGGCTCAAAACGCAGCTCACCGCTAAGGGTGATGTATAAAGTACCCTCATCAAAATCAAAAGATTGTTCGCCAGATATCGCAGGATCTAGGGCAATAGAATCACCGCCACCAAAGGTAAACTTGGTAATCGTTGCACCATCAGCACCTTGAGCTGAAATAAGTTCAATAGTCTCAGTGCTTGGATTAGCCGCATTTGAACCACTTGAAACTTCAGAAGCGCTAGGCTCTGTTATCGTCAGGTTGTTTCCCTGCATGATCTGAAGATCATCTTCAATGGTCACCGAAAGCGGCATCATGACGGAATCGTCACCATCACTATCGACCGCGTAAACCGGTAGATCAAAACTGAGTGAATCATTGTCGATGGCATCGATGTGATCAACGGCCTCAAGCAAAGTAAAGGTATACTGGCCCTTATCCGTACTGTTTATATCACCGTAATTATTAAACGTTAACGTAAATACCTGCGTTTCAACCCCTGATAGACTGGTCGTAAAACCAATGTACTGACCTGAATCCTCGACTTCTCGAAGCTCTACTTTCAGACCATTTGATGAGAGTGAAGTATCCGAATTAAATTGAACGGTGTCGATTCTGAAGTGGCTAACATCATCACTTCCCTCTGTATATTCAATGGACTCGGTTCTACTCACTAGTGCGCTATTTGGCTCCGAGCCATCAGCAAGCACAGATTCAGATAACAACACCCCAGGTATTTCAGTAATTTCAGGGAGTTGACCATCTTTAATCGTGAGTTCTACCGTTGCCGTTACGAC
>NZ_JBNGCJ010001024.1:0-2028 GCF_049974785.1 Vibrio genomosp. F10 str. 9ZD137 | reverse complement strand
GAAGTGGCTAACATCATCACTTCCTTGCGCATAGACAATCGATGCGGAACTGCTGACTAAAGCGCTGTTTGGCGATGTTCCATCCAACAATGAAGCTTCAGAAAGGTCGACTTTTGGGACCACTTTTATGTCAGGGATTTGCCCGTCTGTAATAGCAAGATCGACAGTCGCGGTATCGATATCACCGTCTCCATCTCTCGCAGTAAACACAAATTGTTTATTGACCGTCTCATTGGTTGAATGATCAATATCGCGAGCGACGTCAAAAGAGAAGTCACCATTGAGTGAAATGGTTAACGTCCCTTCAGTCAGAGTGAACGTTTGAGATGCGTTATCTTCAGCGCTTTGGTCTAAATTGTATGTGTTTCCCGAGTAGGTAAATGATTGAATGGTCGCAGTGTCTGCCCCTTCCGAGCTAGGTGTATCAGTAAACAAACTGTGTGAGAAAGTGGTGTCACCGTCTTCTGTTGGTTCAGTGACAGAAAAAGTGTTGTCCACCAATTCCAGAGCATCATCCGCCACATTGATTTGAATCCAGGCCGCTTCGTTAGTTAAAGAACCTTCCGTGACACTCGAACGATCGCCATCGGTATCCACCGCATAAATCGGTAAATTAATCGTTAGAGAAGAATCTTGGTTTCCTAAATGATCAAGTTGCTCAAACAAGGTAAATTGATATTTACCTAATTCAGGGGTATCAATTTGAGCTTCAAAAACGGTGACCCGAGTGCCATCAAGAACAATATAACCTTGGTAACTGCGAACACCATTGTCACTGCTGGCTAATTCCAGCTGTATCGCTTGCCCTTGCGATGTCAGCGATCCATCGGTATTGAACTCGCTCGGTTCCAGCTCAAAATGATCAATCGCGTCGCTGCCTGCATTAGCCGTAATGTCACCCGTTCCACTGACCGCTGAGATACCTTCATTGGAACCACCCGAAATACCGGATTCATCCACTTCGATGGCCGTTACATTGTTAATAACCGGGTTTTGGCCATCAATAATGGTGATAGTAATCGCGTTGGTGGCCGTATCTAAATCAAAGTCAGTCACGGTGGTGGGCAGTGACAGGATCAGCTCATCAGACTCATTATGTTCTAATGATTTAAATTGTTGGAATTGGTAACGGCCGTCAGTATCAATAGTAATAACAAGTACTGGCTCATCACTTTCCACTAACGAAAGCGTAATGGTCTTCGCATCATTTGAAAGCGTCGCCTGCGTAGCTTGGTTATCACTGAATAAGCCGTCGAATTGAGCTAAAGCACTCGGTTGAAAAGCAACGGTGGACAGTGAATCACTGCCAATTTGAACAAACTCACCTGCGAGTACCTGAGTATCCGTTTCCGTATTTTCAATATTAACGGTTGTCGGAGCCGGATCAGCGCCATCAATGACGGCTACTTGTGCTTCAATAGGTGCCAACATCGAATTGCCGCCAGAATCAGCACCTTCAATATCAAAGGTAATCGTAATCTGATCATCGGCCAGAGATACAAGTCCACCACCAATCGATACAATATGGTCAATAGGCTGGCTGATTGTGGTGACCATTGTCAATGAGACGTCATTCCCACTTTGCGATGCATTTAAGTCAATGCTTAGTACTTCTGCCGCATCAGCATTTCGGATTCCAACAATGGCGTTTTCAGTTGAATCATAACTGAAAGTGACGACTTGACCACTTGAAGTAATGTCGGTATTCAACTCGGAAAGCAGCGCGGCAAGTGATGATGACTCAGGAACAAACGATTCAGGGTCTAGAGGTAAGTCTCCTGAAAAGATGGTGATACTAGAGGTAATAGTTTGCGGGTAATTCCCTAATGAAAGAGATCCTTCTTGCAACGATTCCGAGAAAGCATCTCCTCCAACGGCTAGAGCTGTTGTGTCTAGTTCATCGTCATCATCGTCTTGTTCTTCAGTAGCCAACGCTGACGTTTCAAAGAACGTGCTGGCTAAGACTTCGGCTCCCGTATAATCGATGGTTACAAAGCCTGCATTGGCAGAACCTGCTGCCCCACCAGC
>NZ_JBNGCJ010001023.1:0-4537 GCF_049974785.1 Vibrio genomosp. F10 str. 9ZD137 | reverse complement strand
GCTCCGACAGATTGGCTACCAGCCATACGAAGAGCATGCACTTCAGCGTGAGGCTCACCAGCTCGCTTATGGAAGCCTTCACCGACCATTTGGCCTTCAGACACAATAACACACCCAACATTAGGATTAGGTGCCGTGGTGTACATCCCTTTTTTTGCTAACGTAATAGCATGGGACATCATTTTATAATCGAATGTTGAAAACTGGGGCATGGTTTGTGGGCTTAATCTTCTAGTTTTGCTATTTCTTCGCCAAACTCACGAATATCTTCAAAACTACGATATACGGAAGCAAAACGAATATAGGCGACTTTATCGAGTTCTTTGAGTTGATCCATAACCAGGTTCCCAATCATGTCACTCGGCACTTCACGTTCACCTGTGGCTCGAAGCTGAGATTTTATCATGCTGATAGCAAGCTCAATCGAATCGGCACTGACAGGGCGTTTTTCTAAAGCTCGCTGAACACCACCAACCATTTTGTCTTCATTGAATGGTTCACGATTGCCGTTTGTTTTGATCACTTTAGGCATCACCAGCTCAGCCGTTTCAAATGTGGTGAATCGCTCACTACACGCTAGGCATTGTCGACGGCGACGAACCTGATGACCATCAGCAACGAGTCTAGAATCAATAACTTTTGTGTCGTTCTCAGAACAGAATGGACAATGCATATTACCTCCAAGTGATTGAATGCCAGTGTAACGGAATTACTCTTACTAAGAAAAGCAAAAGGGGCAACACGCCCCTTTAAAATCATAGAATCCTGAGACACTTCAAGCTATGAAAGTCTGAACCTCGAACTCTCGCAAAAAGTAGCCTCGATTATGAGCCTGTCATCATTTTTTCGAGTGATATTACGGTCGAGTCAAATAATCGGCTTTTCCTACCCACTTATAGCTTGTTAACTCTTCAAGTCCCATCGGGCCACGAGCATGAAGTTTTTGCGTGGAAACCGCCACTTCAGCCCCTAAACCAAATTGCGCACCATCAGTAAAACGGGTCGACGCATTCACGTAGACGGCCGCTGAACCCACTGAGTTTATGAATATTTCTGAATTCTGTAAGCTGTTGGTCATGATCGCATCAGAATGACTGGCGTTATGGATTCGCATATGGTCGATGGCTTCTTTAACATCGACGACCACTTTAACCCCAAGCGTGTAAGCAAGCCATTCTGTATCAAAATCACCTTGCTCTGCGTCGCGGACATTGTCAGCATCGCCCAGCAATGATTTTGCCTTAGGCTCCGCCACAAAGCTGACTTTAGCGCTCATGCGCTGTGCGATTTTTGATAAAAACTCAGCCGCTACCTTTTGGTGGACAAGTAATGTATCGAGTGAGTTACAAGCTGATGGGCGCTGAACTTTTGAGTTTTCCACAACATCCAGAGAACGTTCCAAATCTGCACTCTCGTCGACAAAGATATGGCTAATACCAAAACCGCCGATGATGACCGGAATCGTACTGTTCTCTTTACACATTTTATGTAAGCCAGCACCACCTCTCGGAATGATCATATCAACATATTCATCAAGTTTAAGCAGTTGTGACACAAGCTCACGATCCGGTTTTTCAATGTATTGCACCGAGGCAGCAGGAAGCTTTGCTTTCTCTAAAGCAGATTGAATCACTTTGACCAGTTCCATATTAGAAAAGAAGGTCTCTTTGCCGCCACGAAGAATACTGGCATTACCCGTTTTCAAACACAGTGCCGCGATATCTATCGTTACATTAGGGCGCGCTTCATAGATCACCCCGACCACACCCAAAGGGACACGACGACGTGACAATGACATGCCATTTTCCAGCATTTTACTGTCGATCTCGCTACCAACGGGATCATTCAAACTGATCACATTACGTACATCATTAGCAATGCCGGTTAAACGTTCTTTATTAAGCAGCAAGCGATCCAACAACGCATCGGTTAAACCCGCTTCACGCCCAAGTTGAATATCCTTTTCATTGGCCGCTAGAATGGTATCGCTGTTCGCTTCTAGCTCATCAGCAATAATCGCTAGCGCATGATTTTTTTGTTTGGTTGAAGCTGTTGCTAATTCAAAGGCCGCATTTTTTGCCGCCTGCCCCATATTAAGTAAGTCCACTTTAAAATCCTCTTTTTATTCTTGAATTATAACCAGATCATCACGGTGGATAACTTCAGAACCATAGTCATGGCCAAGAATAGTAATAATGTCTTTGCTGTGTTTTCCTGCAATTTTTGCCAAGTCGTCGCTGGAATAACTGGTAATTCCGCGGGCAATCAAAGCACCATTGGTATCAACAAGGCGAGATACCTCTCCTCGGGCAAACTCACCACGGACTTTAATCACCCCTTTGGCAAGCAAACTGCTTCCTTTCGTTAACACCGCTCGCATCGCTCCATCATCAATGACAATGTCACCCGATGCAGAAGGGCCAGCCAAAATCCAACGCTTTCGGTTTTCTAGCGCTTCAGCCAATGGAAGAAACCTCGTTCCTTGAGGCGCATCACTTAAAGCATCAAAGATAACGTTCTCTGCACTTCCCGCAGCGATGATCACTTCAATTCCTGCACGTCTGGCAATATCAGCGGCCTGGAGTTTTGTGGCCATTCCACCGGTCCCTAGAGTGGTTCCGCTGTCACCGGCGATTTTGCGTAAAGTGTCGTCAATCGTACGCACTTCTTTGATCAATTCTGCATTTGGATCTTTACGTGGATCCGCAGTAAACAGACCTTTTTGATCCGTCAGTAACAGTAATTTATCAGCACCGCACAATATCCCGACCAAAGCCGATAGGTTATCGTTATCGCCAACTTTTATTTCACTGGTTGCGACTGCATCGTTCTCATTCACAACAGGAATGATGTCGTTATCGACCAATGCGTTGATGGTATCGCGAGCATTTAAAAATCGCTCTCGATCATCTAAATCGGCACGAGTTAACAACATTTGGCCGATTTTCATGCCATAAATAGCAAACAAAGACTCCCAAACTTGAATCAATTGGCTTTGTCCGACAGCGGCAAGAAGTTGCTTACTGGACATTGCGTTGGGGAGTGCGGGGTAGCCTAGGTGCTCACGTCCTGCTGCGATAGCGCCAGAAGAGACGATGACGATAGAGTGGCCGAGTTTCTTTAACTCTGCACATTGACGCACAAGTTCCACCATATGAGCTCGGTCAAGAGCCTGGGTACCACCTGTGAGTACACTAGTACCTAATTTCACAACCACTGTTTTAGACTGGATTGTGCTTCCGCTTTGCTGCTTTGTTGTCATGATATTTTTGATAAGAAATACGATAAGACTTGATGTTTTAACAATCAATGCTGGATTTAACAAGTAGAAAAGGTGCTCGAAGCACCTTTTTATTTAAAGTCGATCAGTTTTTGCTAATTTTAGACGAATTCAACAGACTCTTTGTGCAACTCGACCGTCATATCAAACTTGTCTTCAAGTGTTTTGATGAGCTTGGCATGGAAGTCATCTTGGGTGCGATTCACCTCTGCAATAGCCTTTTTCGGTATTGCTACCACGTCCCAATTACCGGCTAAGTTATACCGCCCCGTAAAGTATTTGGCTTTAAAGGTTTGCTCAAACTGCTCTAACTCGAGCCACCACCCCCAGAATTCACGTTCTTCGGGGGACTTTTTATCGTTAACACAAACAGATAGGCAATCGAATAGATAATTGCCTTCACTGCATTGATTCTCTCTTAGATAAGGCCCAACAGCTTTTAAAGTACTTAATATGCGATAGTGAGTCGGCAACTTTGTAGCTTCTGCCATATAAATTACTCCATTAGTGATTAGCGATGATAATTTTTATAATTATGTGGTTATTTATCAACCATCTATATCATGCTTAACCAATAGCGGAGAAATGTCATCTATATAATTCGTCTTCCATCCATTTTATTGCTAAAGCGAGGGATTGCTCATATCCTTCTGAAATTGTTTTGTTATTTATTTTCGTCGCCTTTCCATATTGGCTATATAGTGCTACCAACTGATTATCGCTATGAGGGGAAATGGGATCGCCGTCTAGGCTCATCGCTAAAATAGGCACCTTAGTTTTTCGGTTAGAGACAACACCTTGCACCTTCAATGACCACGCCATTAGCAATCCCGATAAGCTTTCAATGTCCACCACTTGCTTTCCAATACGCGAAGCCAGCAAATCCAAATACATTTTAGACATTTTTTTCAATTTCTTCGGAGAAGCTAAAAGATCGTGAATAGGAGCCCCCATCGAGACACATGCCTTGATTTTACTCTGTTCTAAGAAAGACAAACGTACCATAGCATTCCCGCCAAAACGGAACCCCATTAGGCCCACTTTGTAGTGATCTACCCAGGGGATATTTGGAAGCTCGTCAAGTACTGCCTGATGAAGGCAAGACGTATCTTCAGTGAGAGGCCAATGACTGCTATGGCCAACGGAAGGC
This sequence comes from Vibrio genomosp. F10 str. 9ZD137, assembly GCF_049974785.1. NCBI lineage: Bacteria > Pseudomonadati > Pseudomonadota > Gammaproteobacteria > Vibrionales > Vibrionaceae > Vibrio > Vibrio genomosp. F10. The sequence continues at coordinate 107 of NZ_JBNGCJ010001023.1, read as the reverse complement.
ATATCGACCGTCAACATGGCAATATTTTTCGGGGCGAGATGATCTTTAAACAAACGCCACATATCACTTTGTAATGAGTCGAGCCCGGCAAGATCGGAAGAGCGGTT
>NZ_JBNGCJ010001022.1:0-1630 GCF_049974785.1 Vibrio genomosp. F10 str. 9ZD137 | reverse complement strand
CCGCTCTTCCGATCTAAGCGTGTCTGCCTTATTTCAAACGTGCAGAAACGTGGATTTCAGGCGAAGACCAATACCGTGGTGGCAATGGCCCATTAGGTACATGCGGCGGAAACGAGATGGAACTCAACCCACTCTACCAAGCCTTTATCGATGCTGGAAAAGACGCGGGTTACCCTCAAACCCCTGACTACAACGGCTATCAGCAAGAAGGTTTCGGCCCAATGCACATGACCGTCGACAAAGGTGTTCGAGCATCAACGGCTAACGCCTATCTACGTCTTGCTCTCAAACGCCCAAACCTGACGCTCATGAAAGGCGTGGTCACTCGTAGAGTGCTCCTTGAAGAGCAAGAGAACGGGTTAACAGCGGTGGGCGTTGAATTTGATAAATCTGGCAAAACACAAACCGTACTAGCAACTAAAGAAGTCATTTCTAGCGCAGGTTCGATTGGATCGGTTCAGCTTCTTCAGTTATCAGGCATTGGCCCAAAAACAGTATTAGAAAAAGCAGGGGTTGACCTAAAACACGAGTTACCGGGCGTGGGTGAAAACCTTCAAGATCACCTTGAAGTGTATTTCCAGTATCACTGTAAACAGCCTATCACCCTAAATGGCAAACTCGATTTGGTCAGTAAGGGCTTGATTGGCGCAGAATGGCTATTAACGCGCAAAGGGCTTGGTGCCACCAACCACTTTGAATCTTGTGCGTTTATCCGTTCACGTAAAGGGCTTAAGTGGCCGAATATTCAATACCACTTTCTACCAGCAGCGATGCGCTACGACGGACAAGCGGCCTTTGATGGACACGGTTTTCAAGTGCATGTCGGGCCAAATAAACCGGAAAGCCGTGGCACCGTTTCTATTACCTCTGCGGATCCACATGTGGAACCCGAGATCAGATTCAACTACATCTCTACCGAGCAAGACCGCCAAGACTGGCGCGACTGTATTCGCTTAACTCGTGAAATTTTATCTCAACCTGCGATGGACAGCTACCGTGGTGAAGAAATTCAACCAGGTGCTGAACTGACCTCAGATGAAGACATAGACCGATGGGTTAAGGAAAACGTAGAAAGCGCCTACCACCCTTCTTGCGGCTGCAAAATGGGCGCAGATACCGACGAAATGGCGGTTTTAGACGCTCAGTGTCGTGTACGCGGAATTCACCACCTTCGCGTCGTAGATTCATCCATTTTTCCAACCATTCCTAACGGCAACTTAAATGCCCCAACCATCATGGTGGCTGAACGCGCCGCGGATATGATCCTGGGTCATGTCATGCTCGAACCACAAAATGTGCCGGTTTGGATTGCACCAGAATGGGAAGAAAAACAACGCATCAATGCACCACTAAGAGCGATCGATAGCTTCACTTAATCGCTCGCAAAACCCATAGATAATTATTAGATACACAGAACATAAACTAAAAAGTCAGTCATCACATTTAGGAAACTGAGAGAAAGCAGTTTCAAGGTATGAAAAAAAGGAATCATTATGCCAACCATTAAAAAGACACTTACCGCACTCGCCATCAGCTCACTTGCGTTTAACGCATATGCCAACGCGTCTATGGAAGCGCAACAATGTTCAACCGTACGCTTTGCAGACGTAGGCTGGACCGACATTACAGC
>NZ_JBNGCJ010001021.1:0-2480 GCF_049974785.1 Vibrio genomosp. F10 str. 9ZD137 | reverse complement strand
GAACTGCCTGAAACGTTTGATGAGCTAGATTTACCCGAATACAGCGAAGAAGAAGCCTTGGCCGATATGCCCATTTCATCGGACACTCCAGGCGATGTTATAGAACAAGGTAGTGATGACCCCGAGGTTTTCGATGAAGCCGATCTTCCAGAATACAGTGAAGAAGAGGCGTTGGCAGATATGCCTATTGAGCCTGAGGCTTCAGAGCTTCCTGGCTTAGCAGAATCACCGAATATACCGACAGATATGGCGCCTGATGAAGCAGGTGAAATATCAGAGCAGGATGCATTGTTTGATATATTCCAAGCTCAAAATCTCGATTCGTTGTCTAAAGATGGTTTTGATGAAAGCGCGTTGTCGGAGCTACTTTCCGAAGATGAAGACGAACTTATGTCGAGTTCATTCTCATTTGATTCAGCCCTCGATGCCAAAACGACCGATAGTGCGGGAATGGACATTGCTGCTATGTTGGAAGTCGGTGGCGAGGATTGGAATGGTTTTAATCTATCTGCTGAACAGCAAGCGAGTATTTCGACTGACATCCCAGATGATGAGCAAGCCATTTGGAGTGAAGAAAACAAACCGGAACAGGCGGTTGTTTCTGACGAAAATTGGGAGCATCAAGAGGATTTTGATTCAAAGGCGGAGCAGTATCGGACTATTGATGAATTAATGGCAGAAGTTGAAAGCGAAGAAGCGAATCAAGCGAACCCTGATGACGAAGAATTAAACCTCAACGTTGGGCTGGACGAGTTTCCTGACGTTATTGGTGACATTGGATTTGAAGATGTGGACAGTAACGCGGAAGCCGTAGGAAAAATGGATCTAGCTAAAATCTACATGGAAATGAATGATACTGACGGGGCGATTAAATTACTGGAAGAAGCGATTGTAGATGGTTCCGATACGATAAGACGGGAAGCTAAAAGCTTAATTGATGCAATACGACGTGGCTAATCGCCGTATAACGGAAGGCAGCGTCTGCTGCCTTTTTTGTTTGTCGTATTAGATATTTGTTGGTATTGATATTATAATCTCCGGCCGGATTTTAAGAGTAAATGAACATGAGAGTAGCACTGGGCATCGAGTACGATGGCACTAATTATTATGGTTGGCAACGTCAGCGGGATGTAACGAGTGTTCAGGAAGAGCTAGAGAAATCCTTAAGTATCATCGCTAATCATCCTGTTGAAGTTCAGTGTGCAGGTCGTACCGATTCAGGGGTGCACGGCACAGGCCAAGTCGTTCACTTTGATACGGAAAGTATGCGCAAGCCAGCCGCTTGGACGATGGGGGTGAATGCTAATCTCCCTAAAGATATTGCGGTTCGTTGGGCACATGTGGTTGATACAGAGTTTCATGCTCGATTTACCGCGACGGCTCGCCGTTATCGTTATGTTATTTATAACCACGCCCTAAGGCCTGGAATTCTTGCTTCGGGATTAAGTCATTATCACGGGGAGCTTGATGCTGATAAAATGCACCTTGCAGGTCAATACCTTATCGGTGAGAATGACTTCACGTCCTTTAGAGCTATCCATTGTCAATCTCGCAGTCCTTGGCGTAATATTATGCACTTGAATGTGACTCGTCATGGGCATTATGTCGTGATTGATATTAAGGCCAATGCGTTTGTTCATCATATGGTGAGGAACATTGCAGGCAGTCTGATTACTGTTGGTAAGGGCGAGCAAGATCCCCAATGGATAGATCAATTGCTGAAAGCCAAAGACAGAAAGCAGGCTTCTGCTACGGCAAAAGCTGCAGGCTTGTATTTGATAGATGTTGATTACCCCACTCATTATCAATTACCTAGAGAGCCTTTAGGGCCGTTATTTTTGCCTAATGACCTGACATAATGTTCAATTTTGGTCATTTTTAAACATTTTTCTCGTGAGACATCGATACAGGAAATAGGTACAACCAGTTTTTTGTCTACAGCTGGCATTTATTATGCTTTAATCCTTCACGCGTAAATCCCGAATTTGTATCTTGCGTAATTAGGCGTAAGACTAGATAGAAAAGGTCTTCCATGAGTTGGCTTGAAAAGATATTAGAAAAAAGCAACATAGGCAGTTCTCGTAAAGCGTCTATCCCTGAAGGGGTATGGACTAAGTGCTCTTCTTGTGAACAAGTACTTTATCATGCAGAACTAGAACGTAACCTTGAGGTGTGTCCTAAGTGTGACCATCACATGAGAATGAAGGCGCGTCGCCGCCTTGAAACGTTTTTGGATGCTGATAACCGAGTTGAATTGGCGAATGAGCTAGAACCACAAGACAAGCTTAAATTCAAAGATTCCAAACGGTATAAAGATCGTATCTCTGCTGCCCAGAAAAACAGTGGTGAGAAAGATGCATTGATCGTTATGCAAGGCGAGCTGTTAGGCATGCCATTGGTTGCTTGTGCCTTTGAATTCTCATTTATGGGCGGCTCGATGGGCTCTGTAGTGGGTGCTCGTTTTGTACGTGCTGTTGATG